>JABRWB010000029.1 GCA_039961635.1 bacterium | reverse complement strand
GTACGCAACAAGCCGAAAAGATTGCTTTCGAACTTGCCGAGCTCGGCATCGCTGTTATCAGCGGGTTGGCGCTTGGAATTGACGCAGCCGCGCACCGCGGCGCGCTTTCTGCGCGCGGAAAGACAATCGCGATACTCGGATGTGGGGTGGATGTCGTATATCCGGGCGAGCACAAGGATCTTTACGACCAGATAGCGCGCGACGGTTTGATCGTTTCTGAGTATCCGCCGGGAACGGAGCCGCATGCAGCTCATTTCCCCGAGCGAAACCGAATCATCAGCGGGCTGTCGCACGGGGTTTTCGTAGCGGAAGCGGCGCGCAAAAGCGGCGCGCTCCTCACAGCGCGCCATGCCGTGGAGCAGGGGCGTGAGGTTTTTGCGCTTCCGGGGCTTGCGACAAATCCGCAATGCAAGGGATGCCATCATTTGATTAAAACCGGGCAGGCTTCGCTGGTTGAAAATGCGGACGATATTTTGATCGCGCTCAATCTCTCCAAAGAGGAATTGCTGTTCGGCCGACAGGCCAAACCGAAGCAAATGACAATCGGATACAGCGCCGAAGATGAATCGGAAGGCGAAATTGAAATGGAAGTTGACAGAAGCGGGTATACTCCTGCGGGCCTGTCGCCGGAAGAGCGGCGGGTTCTCGAACTCGTGAGCTACGAGGGAACGCACATAAACGAAGTCGCGCGTGAAACGAAAATGTCGATCGCGGAGCTGAGTGCGCACCTGACAATGCTGGAGATTCGCGGACTCGTGACATCCACCAGCGGCGGCTATTACCAAAGAGTATAAAGTACCGGTGACAGATGACGAAATTGCTTATAGTTGAAAGCCCAACGAAGGAGCGTACGCTCTCGAAGTTTCTCGGCAAGGATTTCAAGGTGATTTCCACGGTAGGACATTTCCGCGATCTGCCCAAAAGCAAACTGGGAGTCGACATCGAAAACGGATTCGAGCCCGATTACCAAATTATCGAAGGCAAGGAAAAGGTTATCAAGGAAATTAAGTCCCAAGCGGCCAAGGCGGATGCGATTTACCTGGCGCCCGATCCTGACCGCGAGGGAGAAGCCATCGCCTGGCATGTAGCAAGCGTTCTGGGCGGAATAAGGCATGCACCCAAATCCATTTACCGAGTTGAATTCCACGAAATTACGAAAAACGCCGTAACCTCGGCAATCAAGCATCCGCGCGAAATTGATCTTCAGCTTGTCGATGCGCAACAAGCCAGGCGCGTACTCGACCGCCTTGTCGGATACAAAATCAGCCCGATACTATGGAAAAAAGTTCGTACGGGATTGTCCGCCGGGCGCGTTCAAAGCGTCGCTGTCAGGCTCATCTGCGAACGCGAGCTGGAGATTCGGTCATTCAAGCCCGAGGAATACTGGAGCATCCTAGCGTTGCTCGAAACCGCGCGGGGCGAGCGATTTTGGGCGAAGCTCGCGAAGATCGACGGCAAAGAATTCAGGATTCCGGACGAGACGGCAGCCAAGGCGATAGAAGGCGAACTTTCCGGTAAACAGCTGGATGTCACTTCTGTCTCCGAGAAAGAATTCACTCGAAAGGCCCCACCGCCTTTTATTACAAGTACGCTGCAGCAGGAGGCGAACCGCAAGTTTGGGTGGAGCGGCAAACGCACGATGCAGATCGCCCAGCAGTTGTACGAAGGTGTGGATTTGGACGGAACGACCGAGGGTTTGATAACGTACATGCGTACGGACAGCGTTCGCATTTCGGAAGAAGGAATCTCGCAAGCACGCGCGGAAATAAAGGCCAGGTTCGGCGGGGAGTTTCTTCCCGCTTCCGCGAACGTATTCAAAGGCAAAGGGCAGATCCAGGATGCGCACGAGGCTATAAGACCGACGGCTGCCTCCCATCATCCGGAAGATGATGTCATAAAGCGATCGCTGAAGCCAGATCAGCTTAAGCTGTACAACTTGATATGGCTGAGGTTTGTGGCATCCCAAATGGCAGCCGCCAAGTTCTCGACGCGGACCGTTGATTGCGAATCGGGCAAGTACCTATTCCGCACCTCGGACACAAGAACTTTGTTTCCTGGATTTCTCGCGCTTTACGATCCGCGTGCCTCCGAGCTGCGCAAAGAGGAGGATGCAGGGGAAGACGAAGGAGTTCCGATTCTTCCCCTGCCGAGGGAAATTTCGAAGGGCGACAAGCTTGCGGTTTCGGAATTCAAGCGTGCGCAGCATTTTACGAAACCTCTGCCTCGATATAACGATGCTTCTTTGGTGAAGGCTTTGGAGGAATTCGGCATTGGCAGGCCGAGCACTTATTCGACGATCATAGACACGATAATTCAGCGCCAATACGTGACTCGCGAAAAGCGAAGCTTCGTACCGACCGAATGGGGATTCCTTGTGACGGATTTGATGAAGGAATATTTCTCGGAAATCGTGGACGTCGGATTCACGGCGGGAATGGAAGAAAAGCTTGACGGAGTGGCTGAAGGCAAAGAAGGCTGGAAGGATCTTGTTTCATCTTTTTGGAAGGTGCTTGAAGAAGACCTGGCCAGCGCGGAAAAGGATCCCCGTAAGTTCAGGCCCGAACCGGTATTGACCGAACACGATTGCGAAGTTTGCGGGGCGAAAATGCTCATCCGGCAAAGCCGGTTCGGCAAGTTCCTCGGATGTAGCAGGTTTCCCGAGTGCAAGCACACCAAGCCGCTGGACAAGAACGGCGATCCCGCGGAGGGACGAACTAACGGCGCGGTGCCGCTTGGCGAGAAATGTCCGGAATGCGCGGGCGAGCTTCTCGTGCGGATTAATAAGTGGGGCGGTCAATTCGTCGCCTGCAGCGGCTTTCCCAAGTGCAAGTACAGCAGGGAGCTCCAAACGGTGTGCCCCAAGTGCGGCGGATCGCTGGAAAAGCGCGCGATGCCTAACAAAAGAAAGGTCTACGTTTGTACCGACGAGAAAAATTGCGGGTTCAAGCTGTTCGGAACCCCTCTGCTGGACAGATGCGATAAATGCGGTTATTTCTTGGCGGAGAGGAAGGACAAACTATCGGGAGACAAAGTTGTTTTCTGCAGCAACGTGGAGTGCGAGAACAACGGCGGAATCCTTACTTGAAAAATCCGTGCGTGAAATCCGGCCGAAGGGAATTTGTTTGGGAAATTTGCCAAACCTGTTGACAAGCGGCGAATAGAGGGATATCCTAAGAGTTCGCTTTTTGGCGGTGGTGCACGTTGATTTTGCGCGTGCCGGCGTAGCTCAGTGGTAGAGCGACTGATTTGTAATCAGTTGGTCACCCGTTCGAATCGGGTCGTCGGCTCGCCCGGCAAAATGCGGTGGGGTACCCGAGTGGCCAAAGGGGGCAGACTGTAAATCTGCTGCGTGATCGCTTCGGAGGTTCGAATCCTTCCCCCACCATTTTTACGCGGGAGTAGCTTAATGGTAAAGCTCAAGCCTTCCAAGCTTGTGACGCGGGTTCGATTCCCGTCTCCCGCTAGGCGATCATCCCGCCCACATAGCTCAGACGGTTAGAGCGCATCCTTGGTAAGGATGAGGTCACCAGTTCAATTCTGGTTGTGGGCTCATCTCGAACTCGGTTGCTTTTGTGGTGTTTTCGCCCGGGGGCGAAGGAAATCAGTTCAAGGAGCATCAGGAATGGCGAAGCAGAAGTTTGATCGGACGAAGCCGCATGTGAATGTGGGGACGATTGGTCACGTAGATCATGGGAAGACCACGTTGACGGCGGCGATGACGAAGGTGCTTGAGAAGCTTGGACAGGCTAAGTTCACGTCGTTCGACGAGATCGACAAGGCGCCGGAGGAGAAGGCGAGAGGGATCACGATAGCGACGGCGCATGTGGAGTACGAGAGCGAGAAGCGTCACTATGCGCACGTGGACTGTCCCGGGCATGCGGATTACGTGAAGAACATGATCACTGGAGCGGCGCAGATGGACGGTGCGATACTGGTGGTATCTGCCGCGGACGGGCCGATGCCGCAGACGCGTGAGCACATTTTGCTTGCGAGGCAGGTGGGTGTGCCGTACATCGTGGTGTTTTTGAACAAGGTGGACATGGTGGATGATCCGGAGATCATCGAGTTGGTGGAGGTGGAGATCCGGGAGTTGTTGACGAAGTACGAATTTCCCGGGGACAAGACGCCGATCATACGCGGGAGTGCGTTGAAGGCGCTTGAGTCGTCCGGGGATCGCGGGCCGGATAATGAGTGCATATTCGAGCTGGTGCATGCGCTGGACGAATTCATCCCGCAGCCGGAGAGGGACATCGACAAGCCGTTTTTGTTGGCGGTGGAGGATGTGTTCACGATAACTGGGCGTGGGACGGTTGCGACAGGGCGAGTGGAGCGCGGGAAGGTGAAGGTGGGAGATGAAGTGGAGATTGTTGGAATACACCCGACGCGCAAGACGGTATGCACGGGAGTGGAGATGTTCCGGAAGCTGTTGGACGAGGGAGTGGCAGGGGACAACGTTGGGTTG
This sequence comes from bacterium, assembly GCA_039961635.1. Taxonomy (NCBI): domain Bacteria; species bacterium. The sequence continues at coordinate 354 of JABRWB010000029.1, read as the reverse complement.
CTGCTGCGCGGGGTGGAGCGAACGGGGATCGAGCGCGGTCAGGTGGTGGCGAAGCCTGGGAGCATCACGCCGCACACGGAGTTTGAGGGGAGGGTGTACGTGCTGAAGAAGGAGGAAGGCGGCCGGCACAAGCCGTTCGTGAGCGGGTACCGTCCGCAGTTTTACTTCCGGACGACGGACGTGACTGGAGCGATCGAGCTGCCGGAGGCGGCGAAGATGGTAATGCCTGGAGACGACGTAGACCTGAAGGTGACGCTGATCAACCCGATTGCGATGGAAGAAGGGATGCGGTTTGCCATCCGCGAAGGCGGACGCACCATCGGCGCAGGCCGCGTAACCAAGATCTTGAAGTAA
>JABRWB010000028.1 GCA_039961635.1 bacterium | reverse complement strand
TATACACTATCCCGGGGCAATTCACGATTAAAGCCAAGGTGACATATTGGGATGGATGGACACTTGATAGCCTTGCAAACATAACAATCACCGTCCTCCCCCCCGAAGACGCCGGAAGCTGACGTTGTTCGTTGCTTGATTGATTTGCACATTTCCGGGGCGCGGGCGGTTCTATCCCGTCCGCTCCCGGATGCCGTTTTTGTGTTTTTGTATTAGCCCAAGGGAGGTTCAGATGAAGTTAATTTCTTTCATGGTCAAGAAGATTGCGGGAATTTGCGATTACGACGAAGCGTTGGAGGGATGGTAATGCGAAAGCTAATCCCCCTTTTCTTCGCACTTGTTTCGTTATTGGCGCTGCAAACTGCATTATTTTGCAGTTGCACGCACTATTCCAATCCGCCCCTTCCATATGTCAGCCATCGTGCGGTTCACATAATGTACGGTTCACCAAGCGAAGGGCAAGCCCCCCTTGATTGGCAGTACCGAATAGATGTTATACGGTATTTGGAAGATCCGCCGTCCCCCAGAGAATTTATCAATTTGATGGAGGTGGACTTCGGCGATGGCACAGGATGGCATGACGTAACGGACGAGTGGCATGAGTCGCTCAAAGGGCTTTTCGATCCCAAAATGCGCCACACCTTCGAGCAACCCGGCGAGTATGTCGTCGTAATTCGCGCAACATTCTACGACGGCGAGCAGCATTTGAGCGTACCGAAAACTATACGTGTTACCTAGCTTTGTTGCATTCCGGGCAGCGGCCGGTCCCACCCCGCCAGCCCCCCGGATTTTGCGCGGTTGCATCCCTTACCGGCCGGCACCGCGGCTGTTTGTACGGCGCACAGCGTCGCGGCTGTTGCCGCGATGCGCCGGCTAAAATGCAAGCGCGAAGCGGCGGAATTCACAAATCGGCTGGGCGGCCATCTCGCTTCGGCAAGCCGCGCGTCTGCGGGGTAATATACTCCGATGGCCGGACGCTACTTCACGCCGGAGCACGAGATCGACCGCTGCTCGCTCTGCGGCACGTGCACGTACGTCTGCCCGGTGTTCCTCGAAACGCGGCAGGAGGGCCACACCGCGCGCGGCCACATGCAGCTCATCGACGCGTTCCTGCTGTCGGGCGGAATCGAGGCCGGGCCGGACGGGACGGTTGCGCTGGGCGCGGCCGCGCCCGCGATAACGCCCGCATTCGAGGGGATGCTCGACTGCTGCCTGCGCTGCTACCGTTGCATGGACGTCTGCCCGTCGAACATCCACACCGTCAGCGTTTTCGAGGAAGGACGCGCGGAAATCACGCGGCGGAAATTGCTCCCGCGCATTTCGGACTGGATTACCGCGCAAATACTTCCGTCGAGGATGCTGATACATTTCGCGGCGCGCTCGCTTTGGCTGGCGCAGCAAATCTGGGGAATCTTCTGGCATCCGTCGCGCGTCGCCGATAAATCCAACAAATCCAAATATACCGCGGATCTCCGGATCGGCGCACGGGCAGTCAAATCTAATTCCGAACCATCCGAGCGTTTCAAAACTCCATCCGAAGACGCGTTCTGGTTCCTGGGACAAATCGCGATTCCCAAGATCGCGGGAAAGTTTTTCATCGGCAGCGCGTTCGCAAGAAAACGCGCGCCGAAGCAGGAACCCGCGCTCATCGCCGCGGCGAGCACGCCCGCGGGCGCGGTCCGCGTCGGCGCTGCCGCGGTGCCGTCGCGCAGGCCGCGCGTCGCGTATCTGGTGGATTGCATGACCGACACGCTTTATCCCGCGGTCGCGCGCGACACGGTCGCGGTGCTCGAAGCCGCGGGCTTCGAGGTCGTAATCCCGGAGGACGCGGGATGCTGCGGCGCGCCGGTGCTGGGCACGGGCGATATGGCGGCGTTCGAGCGGATGGCGCGCGCGACGCGCGAGCGGTTTACTTCGCTTGGCTGCGAGTACATCGTCGCTTCGAATCCGACCTGCGCGAAAACGATGAAAATGATTTATCCCGAAAAGTTCGGCGCGGAATTCGTCGAATTCTCAAAAAAAATAAAAATGGACTTCGAGGTCATGAAGCTCGCGGGGGACAAATTGAAGCTCGACGCGGCCGAAGGCGCGATCGGATTCCACGACCCGTGCCACCAGAAATTCGCGCTCAAAATAACGCGGGAGCCGCGGGAGATGCTGGGGCGCGCGGCCGCATACACGCCGCGCGCGGGCGAGGACGCGTGCTGCGGATTCGGCGGAACGTTCTGCGTGGATTTCCCGAAGCTCGCGCAGAAAATCGCGGACAAGAAAGGCGATTTCCTTGCGGCGGCGCCGGAGGAGGAAATCGCGACGACCTGCCCCGCGTGCCTGTATTACCTTAACCAGCACTCCGCCGCGCATGGCGGAAAGCATCGCAGCGTGCACCTTTCCGAAGTCGTTGCGCGCGCGGTGCGGTAGGAGCGCACTGCGTGCGGCCGCTATGATGCCGAGCCGTCCGGATCCGCGGATTCTGGCAGAGCAGGCGAGGCTAACTGATCAACAATTTTACTTTTTCAAAGCCTCGCTAAATTCTTCAACGCTCGTTTCGGCAAGCTTGATCAGTTTTCGCAGCGTTCCGATGGATAGCTCGTAGTGATCGGGAATCTACAGCGTGGAAGGAACGCCGGGCTTTGTATAGCAGAGGTGGCTGCCCTTCCTTCGTTGAAACCGCCACCACAGGCGTTCGAACGCGCGGGCCGCGTCCAAGCCAGATACGACGGGAAATTTCGGAATCATCCCGCGACCACAAGCTCGCGTACTTCGACCGTCTTGGGCATCCCCAGCTCCTCGCGCACTTCAAGGCAAAGCTCGATGGCTTCGCGGATGTTCGCCAGAGCTTCGTCCTCCGTGCGGCCCTGGGATACGCAGCCGGGGATGGACGGACACTCGGCCACAATCCATCCGTCGCCGTAATCTTCAAGTGTTACCAGCAGCCTCATAAAGCTTCGCCTTTTCGCAATCCGCGTGCGGCGGCAGGGTGATTATACCGTTAAAACCTGCAGTCATGACGCCGGGCGGCAGGACGAATATACCGATTCCCCAAAAACTGCGGAGAAATGCAGTTATTTCCGGTATAATCTCCCCGGTCGAGGCTCCGGTGCACCGGGGCTTTTTTGCGTTTAAACGGCGGTTGAGTTTCGCCGCCGGCATTGAAAGTACAGTCCCGCGGGCGCGCTCTCTTTGGGGGTTGCGCCATGAGAAGGTACCAGCTTGCGCTTGAAATCGCCGCGATTGCGGCGTTCATCCTGCTCGTCGCGGCGTTCGCGATCCCCGCGTATCTCCGCGTCAAGGACAGGGTGAAGGAGGCCGAAGCGAAATCGAATCTGCACTATATCCAGCTTGGAGTCGAGAGGTATGCAGTTAGCAACAATGGCACCTATCCCCCGTTTCTTTACGGCGGCGATGTGGTTGCCGATCCGCTTCTGAGGGGCGGATTCATAACCGAGTATCCGCGCAATCCGTTTTTCGCCGGGAAACGCGGCGTTGAAGTTCTCGAACACCAGGCGAAGGTTGACGATACGCTTCGTCCGGACGCGCTAGGGAAAACGCTCGGCTGTCGGTTCGGATTGGGCGGGGACAAGATGGGCAACGTGATGCCCGACCATCGTTATGGAACGGTCGAAAAGAAGGACGCGTACGGCAAGTTGACGAAAGAGCCTACATACGCCGACTTCGCGGGCTACCCGTTCTACGACATATGGCAGGATCCAAAGCATCCGAAGTTCTTCCTTCCGGGGGAGTTTTTCTATAAAAGCGACGGGCCGATAGTAGCCGCGGATGCGAAAACAATAGATGCAACTATGCCAATTCAGCCGGTTGAGGTTGATCAATATATTATGGGATTATACGGCGCGCGTTGGAACAGGGGTTTGGATGTTATGGGCAGGCAAAACCTGGCTTCATCTACCCACACTCCGGAAGAATACTCGACAATGAATACAGTGGTACAATCTGCCGGATGGCATTTTGGGAAAAATGAATCCGCAGGTTTGATAACCGCCTTTTACTCCAATGGAGTGCCAGATTCGATATTACTTTTGCTTGAATCAGGCGAACCAATAATTTCAAAGCAGTAGGAAATTCCGCTACTCCCTCGCCGCGACAAGCTCGGAATTCGGGACGTTCCTGATCGTTTCGATGCCGTCTTTCGGCGGCGAGACTGCTGTCTGCGCTAAGGCTAATCCAATGAAGGAAATTTGGAAATCCTTATTTTGGATTCCGTGACGACAACAACTTTGCCGAGCAACTCCACGCGCCGCGACAAGCTCGGATATCGGAGCGTTCTTGATCATTTCGATTCCGTTCTGCGGCGGCGCGACTTCCATAATCCTCGCTTCGGCTTTGGCCGTATCCAGCCAAACAACCGCATGCAAAACGTCGTTCCGAGGCTGAAGCCTCGGCTCCTTGTATTCACTCTCAACTCCGAACTCTTAACTCTGAACTCGTTTTTCCCTTGACAACTCCCGCCAAGTGCGATACTATACAAGCGTGTGGCATTTGCCGCCGGGGTGACGTATGGGCGCATTCACCGAATTCGACAGGCGCAGGATGACGGGGTTCTCCCCCGCCAAATCCCGCGTCAAATCCGGATTTGACTTCGATCCGGACGGAAACGGACGCGGTACGGAATCTTCGTTGGTACAGCGGCCATCCCAGGCCGCGGATTCGATCGCGCCCGCGGATGCCGCGGCCTGGGAAGGCCGCGCTACCGATTGCAATTCCGATGAATCCCTCCGCCGCGATCCGGCCTGGTTGAACCGCCCCGGCCGCATGGTCTTCCTATGCGACATGGACACGTTTTTCGTTTCGGTCGAGCGGCTGTTCGACCCGTCGCTCATCGGGCGCAGCGTAATCGTCGGCGGGCCGAAGGGCGCCCGCGGCGTGGTCGCGGCGTGCAGCTACGAGGCCCGCGTCTTCGGCGTGCGAAGCGGGATGTCGCTGCGCACCGCGGCAAAGCTCTGCCCTCACGGCGAGTTCGTTTACGGCCGCGGACATGATTACTCCAAGTACAGCGACCGCGTTATGCATATCCTCGAAAGCCACCTGCCCGAAGTCCGCGCCGCGTCCATTGACGAATTCTATTGCGAAGTGACCGGGATGGAGCGCGTTCATCCCGATCTCTGGGAACTTGGCCGGATGCTCAAGCGCGAAGTCTTCGTCAAGACGGGGCTGCCGATGACGATCGGGGGGGGGAGAAACCGCCTCGTCGCCAAAATAGCAAGCAAGGAAGGCAAGCCTGACGGGCTGTACATCGTGCCGCCGGGAACCGAGGCGGAGTGGCTCTCTCCGATGACGGTTGACCGCATCCCCGGCATCGGACCGAAGACGACCGAAGCGCTACGGGCGATGGGCATCCGGTTCATCGGCGAGCTTGCGGCGTGCCCGAAGGAAAAGCTCGTCGCGCGGTTCGGAAAGTGGGGCGGGTATATTTCGGAAAAGGCGCGGGGCCGCGAGGTTTCGATTTACCAGGAGCGCAGCCTTCCCAAAAGCATTGGAAACGAAAGCACGTTCCGCGCCGACGTGGACGACATCGCCAAGGTGAAAGAGGTAATGCGAAGCCTGCTCGAGCGCGCATGTTTCCGGCTGCGGCGTGAGAAACTCAAATGCCGCGAAATTTCGGTAAAGCTGCGATACTTCGACTTCGACACGCACACGTCGCAGATGTCGATTCCGCGCACGTGTGTGGACGAGGTGATATGGCCGTTCGCCGAGGCGCTTTTGGCGAAGCTGCACACCCGGCGCGCGGCGGTGAGGCTTGTCGGCGTGCGGCTGTCTTCACTTTCGTTCGACGGAGGGCAGCTTGAGCTTTTCTCCGCGGGCGACGGCTCGCACTTTTTCGACGCGGATTCGCGTTTCGAGCGGATGAAGCCGGGCAGGCTCGCGCGGCCGGTGATGTTCCGCGATGCGGCCGCGCCGGGATTACCCGATGCGATGCCGTTCGACGGCGTGCTTTCGCTGGACGAGGCCGAGGTGCTTCACGAAGCGGTGGACGAAATCCGCGACCGCTACGGCTACGACTCGATAGGCACCGGCCCGTCGCTGAAAAGACTGATCGCGAAAAAGAAAAGAAGGGCGGGCATCGGCGAAGCCGGGGGATTGGAGGTCGCAAGGCCGCGGAAAATGAAATAGCGGGATTTCTTCGCCGCGGGCAATCTCGGCGATTCCGGGGTATACTTTCCCATCCTGCATTTGAGGTAGGGAAGGCAATGGGAAATTTCGGCTTCAATTCGCCGGAGATTCTGGCGAAGGCAATCGACGCCTTCGACGATGAATCGTTGAAGGAAATAAAATCGTTCGTATTCACGCTGCCGGAAGGATTGCTGCGACAGACGCTTCGCAAGACCGGCAGCTTCCGCGGCGATTTCCTCCAGCGGATGTCGCCCGCGCTTTTCCGGCAGTGGCTGAAAAACCGGGTGGACGACCGGCGCACCGCCGCGATTGTATTCTCGCATGTGCTCACCCAGTTTTTCAACACGCGCTATAAAAACGAGCAGGCGGATTTTTTCAAAAAAGCCGGAATGCCCTCCGACGGCCACATTCTCGATCCTAACGGCAACTGGAAGGAGTACGACTGGTCGAAGGTGGGCAAGGCCGCGCAGCGCCTGAAAAAGGCCTATCCCGCATTTCCGCTCGAAAGCTTTTTGTACGTTTTGTCTGTTTATTTCCGGCGCAACGCGAACCGGCGGGACTGGGCGGTTAACCTTCTCGAAAATACCGGGCTTATAGACAAGCTTACCGACTGGCACAAGGCGGACGCGGAAGCCGCGGCCGCGGCGGAAGCCGAAGTCGAAATCGAAATCCTGGACGAAAGCGAGCGCTTCGTCGTCGCACCGTACGAGACGGAATCCGGCGAAACGGAACCGGCCGCAGCGCCCGCGCCGGCGCCGTCCCCGGCTGCCCGCCGCCCTTCCGGCGATTGGGAAACCGTGCTCGACAAAACAATCCGCAAGCTCATTACGGCATCCGCGATGAAGGAATTCGGCGCGCTCACGCTGGAGGAAATCGCGGACATGGTGGACGAGATTATCCACTTGAATTCCGCGCGCGTCGAGAGCAAGTTTCACGCGGGATTCCTGGAAGCGCTTGCCGGCGTGAGCCTGACCGCGCAGGACGCGCGGCTTGGCGAGGATGCCGCGAGGTACCACACTTTCGGGCTGCTTTGCGGATACGCGCAGGCGGGAAATAACGACGCGCTGGTGCGCACATTCGACACCAAGCGCGCGCAGGTGCTGGACTTATTGGAAGATCCGGACTTCGGCATTGCGTTCGGAAGCAACTTGGAGGACGCGCTGTTCGCCGCGGAAAGATGGCCGGACTCCGGCGCCGTTCTTGAATCGCGCGCGAAGTATCTGCCGCCCGGCGATCTGGCGGCCAGGCTCGAGCCTTACCGTGAAGCGCTGTCCGCGTACGTCCGCGACCTGCGCGCGGCCGACGGCCTGGATTTGTCCGCGGCAATCGACGGCGCGCTTTCGATCGCGCGCGAGAAAATCGCGGCCAATCCCGCGTCCTCCGAGTTGCGAAACGCGGTCAACGGAATCGCGCGCCGCGCCGCGCAATGCATGATGGCGAAAAAGGATTTCCTTGAGGCGCGTTCGCTTCTGGAAAAACTCGCGGCGGAGCTTGAGCCCGCGCTGCACTCGCGCGGCGAGTACGCGGCGACGCTTGCCGACCTCGCGCTCGCGCGCGCCGCGATCGCGGACCTCGCGCGGATATTCCCGCTCGCGCGGGAAAAGGGCGGATTCGGCCTGGCGACTCTCGCAGCGGAAAAGGAGCTGCTCGACCGGGCCGTGGAAGCCGCGCCGGACGACTCGCCCAAGGCGCGGTTCCTGCGCGGCGCGATCCATTTCTCTAATGAAAAATACGAGGAAGCGGTGCGCGAGCTCGAGGCCGCGATACCGGCAATGAGACGCCGATGGGCGCGGACGCAATCCTACCCAAGTCTCGCCGCCGCGCATATGATGCTTGCTATTTCGCTTTCCCGGCTCGACGCGCAGCACAATCTCGACCGGATCATCACAGGCGTGGAGCTTGCGCTGGCTGAATCCGTCGAATTTGAATGGGAAGACGTGGTGCCCATACTCAACGATTTGTATATACTTGGACGCACTAGGGAGGCCGCCTCGCTCGTCCTCAAAATGGCGGAATGCAAACTGCATCCGGCAAAGCCGGGAAAAGACCTGCTTGAGCTTATCGCGGCGCTCGCCGCCGAAAACGATGATGTGTGGAAGCTGTTTGAAGAGATGATTGACTCCCCCGGCGTCGGATTCCGCGACAGGTTTACGCATTACCTCGACATACTGAAAAGCAGCCATGGATTATCCGATGCAGCGGTTGCCGCATTCATAGAAAAGCTGGACGCGCTGGCGACCGAGCACCCGATGCTGATGGACGGCTGGATCGATTTTCTTCTGACGGCCGACGGGCTGCATGGTTTGACCACGCTCGACCTGCGCACGCTCGCGTTCGAGCGCGCGTGGGAAACCGGCGACGAGGCGCGCCTCGCGCGCGCGGCCGAGTCGGGACTTCTCAAACGAATGACGACGATCGCGGAAAAAAGCAAGGACGCCGGCGACATTGACGAGGTGGAGGAGTACCTGGAGAGGCTGAAAACCGCGGGCGTATCCGAAAGCCTTGTCAACAGCGTGACGAAGCGCCTTGAAATCGCCCGCGAAAAAGCCGCGGAAATTACGTCCGTGGACCGCGACACGCTTCGCTCGCAGCTAAAGCTCAAGGGCGGTCTGGGCATTCTCGTCATAGGCGGAGACGAGCGGGAGGCGCAGTGCGAAGAAAAATGCCGCGCGCTTCTCGAATCCGAATTCGGCGACGCGTGGCCGCTCGTCAATCTAAAATTCAACTTCACCTACTGGAGCCACAACTTCGGCAGGCAGTTCGAAAGGATGAAGGCGGAGCTTGCCTCGGCTGACGCCGTCGTGGTTCACAGGATGATGCGCACGATTCTTGGAAGGATGATAAGGAAGTATATAAACGACCACGGCAAAAAATGGGTCACTTGCATCGGGCGCGGCGCGGACTCCCTTTCGCGCGCGGTCGCGAAATCGGTCGAAATAGCGCTGTTTTCCTGATTGGGGCCGCGGCAGGAACGGGCCGTCCGCAGAATGCGCGGTAGCAGGACTTCTTTAGGTAAACTCTGCGCATTCTCGTTTCGTTTTATTAGTAAAATACGCATACTGCGGTATCATGTAATGTAGGCCCTTTACTGTGCCGCGCAGCCCCCGGGAAATCGCGGGATTCATTCTTTCGCTTTGTGATGGCTTGACGGGGGCCGTCCGGATTCACCGGGCCAATTGCTGCCGGAGGTAAACAAAATGGCATCATCGTTCATGCCGGCGCTCAACCGCCGCCGGGGTTTTGCGTACTCATTCGTTTTCGTTTTGCTTTTTTCCCTGGCGGTTTTATCGTGCGGCAGGTCGGGCGGCAGGCCCGCGGCCTCGCCGTCTCCGGATGCGGCTCCGCCCGCCTCGTCTCCCGTCGAAATCGCGCGGGATTTGGGAATCCCCGATGCGGAAGATTTATCCCGCAAGGATGCGAAGCTCGCCTCGATGGATTACGACACGCGCCTCGACCGGCTCACGGATCGGTTCTTCGAAGAGATAATGCGCATCTACGGGACGCCGGAAAAGGGGAAGGTCAGGCTACCCGCGGCGCTGGCACGCGATCCGTACTTCGCCGATTCGGACAAGTTCGACCGCTCTGCTTCGATTGCGCCGAGAGAGGGATTCGGAATCGTCGGCGATCTTGCGGCCGGAGCGACCGCCCAGGCAGGAAAGATATCGCTCTCGTGGACGTACGCTAACAAGGGCGACTACAACCAGGACGGCGAGGTCGGGATATCCGACGTGACGCCGATAGCCTTGAATTTCGGCGCGCTCACGAACGACGGGACCAACGACGAGGCCGAACGCGTCGTTGACGGCTCCGGCAGCGGCGAGGTGGGGATTGACGACGTGACGCCCATCGCGCTGAATTACCTGGCGGTGGTGCAGAGTTACACAATCGAATTCCTCCCCCCCGGCGATACCGTCTGGCAGAGCGTACCGACCGAAAGCCGAGTCATGTTCGCAAGCGCAACGCTTCCGCCCTCCGGCGGATTCAAGACTTTCAGCGTCACGCTCGGCGACTGGGAGGGGGGAGTGCTTCCGCCCGTCCTCGACGGGACGAAATTCCGCGTCGCGCCGCTGGATTCGCTTGGCGCGCAGGGCGAATACTCGAACGAAGCCGTGTTCAATACCGGAACCGG
>JABRWB010000027.1:47500-75195 GCA_039961635.1 bacterium | reverse complement strand
GCTGATCAACCCGATTGCGATGGAAGAAGGGATGCGGTTTGCCATCCGCGAAGGCGGACGCACCATCGGCGCAGGCCGCGTAACCAAGATCTTGAAGTAAGGAAACCAAATGGCTCAAAGAATACGGATAAGGCTGAAGAGTTACGATTACAAGGTGCTGGACCAGTCGGTTGAGCGCATTGTGCAAACGGCGCAGCGCACCGGCGTGAAGCTGGTTGGTCCAATTCCGCTGCCGACCGAGCGCAAAGTTTTTTGCGTCAACAGAAGTCCGCACGTGGACAAGAAAAGCCGCGAGCAATTCGAAATGCGCATTCACAAACGCATGATCGATATCCTGCAACCAACTGCGCAAACGATTGAAAGCCTCAGTTCGCTGGATTTGCCAAGCGGCGTTGACATTGAGCTGAAGGTCTAGTAAAATTCAAATTTCGCGGCAATTTTCGCCGGGAAATTGTGGTGATTCGAATGCTAAGCCTTATACCTGCGAAAAAACTGGGAATGACGAGTGTGTTCGACGAGGCGGGCACGACGATTCCGGCCACCGTGCTGGAGCCGTACGACGTGTATGTCGTCCGCAAAAAATCCATGCACAGGGACGGCTATAGTGCCCTCGTGCTCGGCTATAGCGAGCGCGCCGAAAAACACATAACGAAGCCGGTAAAAGGCCAGCTTTTGAAGGCAGGCATTTCATCGAATTTGTCAAGATTTTATGAAATCAAGCTTCCCGAGGAAGAAGCAGCGAATTTGGAAGCGGGTCAGAGGCTTGAACCCAGTTCATTTTTAAAATATTGGGGCGAGGTCGCTGCGACTGGAATCAGCAAAGGCAAAGGATTCCAGGGTGTGATGAAGAGGCACAATTTCCGCGGCATCAGGATGACGCACGGCCAGACCATCCACCGTAAACCTGCAAGCAACAACGCCACCGATCCCGCGCGCGTGTTCAAAGGCTCGCGCCGTCCTGGAAGGATGGGCAACGAAAAGGTCACGGTCAAGAACCTCTCGGTGTTCGAATACGACCGCCTTCACAACATCATAGTGTTGTCGGGCACTGTTCCCGGGGCGAAGGGCGGGCTGGTTTGGGTGAAAATGACCAAGGAACTTGACAAGGCCATAGTTGACCAGCAGGATGTCGTTTACGAGGAAGCTGTCGCAGAAGAGGCCCGCATCGCTGCGGAGTTGGGCGAAGAACTTGTTTCCGCTCCCGTGGAGGAGCCTTCGGAGCCTATCGGGGAAAGCGAAAGCTCCGAAGAGGCCGGGAAATCCCCAAAGGAAGAGGGGGTGGATTAGTTGGCTGAGCTGAAAAAGATTAAGACGATTTCCGGCGTGGACGGAATCCCCATAAACTACTTCCACATTACGGAATCCTACCTCCGCCAGACGGTCAACAGTTTCAGGTTCACATCAAAGGTCAAAACAAAGGCCGAGGTGGATGCGACCGGCTCAAAGTGGTTTAGGCAGAAAGGAACTGGCCGGGCGCGCCAGGGCGAGATGACCAATCCGCATATGTCCGGCGGCGGCAAAGCGCATCCCCCGCGCCCACGCTACAGGCCAATCAAGCTCAATAAGCGGGTAAGACGCAGCGCATGGCTTTCTGCGCTTGGATGGCATCTTTCGCGCGGTACCGCATTTGTCGTCGAAGCGGCGGAAGTCGCGGGAATGCTCAAAACGAAGCAAGTTGCCGAAATGTTGGATTCAGCGGGGCTTTACGGCCGATTGATTATTTGTTGCAGCGAAAGCTCGCCGCTGAACCGAAGCGCAAGAAATTTGGCCAACGTTGCGCTTCTATCTCCAAGCCGTCTCAACGTACGCGATATGATGCTCGCAGAGAGCATCGTTTTCGTAAACGACGCGCTTGCCGAAACGGAGCGCAGGGCAGCAGCGATGATCGACGGCGTCAAAACCAGCCGGGGAGCGCTAAATCTGTCCTTGTCCGATTTCGAGGACGCAATTTCCAAGGAGGGCGGCGAAGATGAGTGATTTCCACTTTGCCGACATTCTCGTCAAACCCGTGATTACGGAGCGCTCGATGGAGGTCGCTGCATCGGGTAAATACACTTTCATTGTTGCCCGGAACGCCACCAAAATCGACATCAAGCGCGCGGTCAACGAGCGTTTCGGCGTGGATGTGGTGGACGTCAACATCGTGAACCTTCCCGGCAAGCAGAAACAGGCGGGCAGGCACCGTTACACGGAGCCGATGCGCAGGAAGGCGATTGTCACTTTAGCTTCCGGGCAGTCCATTCCGGAAATTATCGAGGCGGTGTAGGATGCCGATACGAATTTACAAACCTTACACACCTTCCAGGCGAAAGATGTCCGTGGTGGATTATTCGGTCCTTTCGGATGTCGAGCCGTACAAGCCGCTTGTGCGCAACCTCAAAAAGCACGCCGGGCGCAACAATCAGGGCAAGGTGACAGTTCCCCATCGCGGCGGCGGCAACAAGCGCAAGTACAGGCTGATCGACTTTCATCGCAAGGAGCGCCTGAACGAAGAGGCGACTGTCGTCAGTGTTGAATACGACCCCAATCGCACGGCGTTCATTATGCTTGTCCAATTCGAGGACGGCTCCAAGCGCTATTACATTGCACCGGACGGAGTGAAGGTGGGGGACAAGATTTCCTCCGGCCCGAACGTCCGTATTCAAACCGGGAACTCGCTTCCGCTTTCGGCGATTCCGGTGGGCGCATTTGTGCACAACATCGAGCTCCGGCCCGGCCAGGGAGCAACGATGGTTCGCTCGGCCGGAACGCAGGCGCAGATTCTGGCCAAGGAAGGCAAAAGCGTTTTGATAAGAATGCCTTCCGGCGAGGTAAGATACGTGCCGCAGAACTGCATGGCCACGATCGGACGCGTAAGCAACATTGATCAGAAAGATGTCAGGCTGGGCAAAGCGGGGCGAAACATCCATAGGGGCATACGCCCGACCGTCCGCGGAACCGTAATGAACCCTGTGGACCATCCGCACGGAGGTGGCGAGGGCAGGAGCAAGTGCGCCGGGCGGCCGCCGTGTTCCCGCACGGGCGTTAAAGCCAAAGGCTTCAGGACGAGGCCCAAAGGCAAGTCCAAGGCTCATCTCGTCAAGGATAGAAGGAGCAAGAACTAATGAGCCGCTCGACAAAGAAAGGACCCTTCATCGACGAAAAGCTTGCCGCTAAGGTTAGAAAGTCGCAGGAGACGGGTGACAAGCGCCCCATTAGGACTTGGTCGCGTTCCTGCACGATCACGCCGGATATGATTGGATTGACCATTGAGGTACACAACGGAAAGAAATTCCTTCCCGTTTTCGTGACCGAGGAACTTGTCGGCCACAAGCTGGGAGAGTTTGCTCCGACTCGAACCTTCCGCTCGCACGCCAAGTCCGAGAAGCGCGCCGACAAGGGAGCGAGGAGGTAAGCGATGCAGGTACAGGCGATTCACAAATTCCTACGCACAAGCCCTCTTAAAATACGAAGGTTCGCGCAGCTCATCAAGGGCAAGCGTGTCGAGGCCGCCGAATCCATTCTGCTTGTGCAGCCGTCGCCGACGTGCCAGGCGCTTGCGCGCGTGCTTAAAAGCGCGGTCTCAAACGGCGAGAACAATCATGGACTGGAGCGCGAAAACTTATTTGTAAGAACGGTGCTTGTCGACGACGGCCCGAGGATGAAGCGGTTCAGGGCGCGCGCGCGCGGAAGGCCGGGTCCTATTTTAAAGCGCTCTTCGCACGTAACCATCGTTCTGGACGAGTTTGAGCCGAGCGACGCCGAAGGAGGCGAGGCCTAGTATGGGTCAGAAAACACATCCGAAATGCTTGCGTCTTCAGACGGTAGACAGCTGGGACGCGCTTTGGTACGCTCCGAAAAAGAACTTTGGCGACAATCTTGTGCAGGACATCAAGATCCGCAGATATCTTGAAAAAGAATTGCGCAACGCGCAGCCGTCGCGTATCGAGATCAAGCGTTATCCGGGCCGGGTGATCATCAATGTCTGGGTTGTCCGCATGGGAATTGCTGTCGGAAAGGGTGCGACAAGGCGCGACGAACTCAAGCAGGCGTTGATCGACAAACTGAAGATCAAGGACGATATCCACCTCGACTTTTACGAGGAAACCCATCCGGATCTCAACGCGCGCGTAGTCATGGAAAACGTGATTCAGCAACTCGAACGGCGTATCAATTTCCGCCGTGTACTCAGGCAAACGCTCAAGCGCTGCGAACAAGCCGGCGCAAAAGGCGTCAAGCTGATGGTTGCGGGCCGGTTGAACGGCGCGGAAATGTGCCGCAGAGAATGGTATTTGCGCGGCCGCATTCCGCTTCACACTTTGCGCGCGAAAATCAATTACGCGTCAGGGCATGCGGCGACGATATATGGAAGCATTGGCGTGAAAGTTTGGGTTTTCACGGGCGAGGAGCTTCCCAGACCGAAGCCGAAGCCGGAGCTTTCTTCCATCAAGGCGGAGGTTGGCAAGTAAATGCTTACTCCAAGTAGAACCAAGTATAGGAAATCACAGCGTGGAAGGATGCGCGGGAAGAGCCTGCGCGGCTCGAACGTAAGCTTTGGCGATTACGGACTTATGGCGCTCGAACCCGGCTGGATTACCGCGAACCAGATTGAAAGCGCGCGCGTGGCGATCAACCGAAAGATCAAAAAGAACGGAAAGCTTTGGATCCGTATTTTTCCCGATAAGCCGTATTCCAAGAAGCCCGCCGAAACAAGAATGGGCAGCGGCAAGGGTGCGAACGAGGGCTACGTGGCGGTTGTGAAGCCCGGCAGGATAATGTTCGAGGTCGTGTGCCCTACGCTGGATTTGGTCAATAAGGCGCTGTACGTTGCGGGAACCAAGCTCCCGGTCAAAACGAAGATAGTCAAGCGGGAGGCGATATAGCTATGGCCAAATCGGAATTCGCAAAGCTGGATTCGACCGAAATCAGGACGCGCTTAAGGGAGCTTAAGAGCGAGCTGTTCAATCTGCGATTCCAGCAGGCGTCCGGGAAACTGGAAAATTATCGCCGCTTGCGCCAGATTCGAAAGGAAATCGCAAGGGCGCTGACCGCATTGACATCCAAGGCGGGAGGGGAGGCCTGAAATGCCTAAGAGAATAATTCAGGGCGTTGTGGTTTCGGACAAGATGCAGAAAAGCATCGTGGTCCAGGTTGAGCGTCAGAAGCAGCATCCTCTATACAAAAAGGTCATACGCGTGCGCAAGAAGTACATGGCGCACGATTCAGAGGAATCGGCAAAAGAAGGCGACATCGTCAAGATTATCGAAGCCCGTCCGATTTCCAAGTGCAAGAATTGGCAGCTGCTGGAAGTGGTCGAACGAGGCACAGGAGGCGAAGGCAATGCTTAGTGCCAACACCCGTGTGAACGTTGCCGACAACTCCGGCGCGAAGCAACTGCTCGTGATTAAAACCGTAGGCCGCGGCAACAAGAAGACGGCATCAATCGGCGACATAATCGTCGGGAGCGTTAAGGTTGCAACCCCGCGCAAGGAAATTAAAAAGGGCGACGTAGTCAAGGCGGTAGTCGTCCGCACCAAGTTTCCGATTCACAGGCGCGACGGTTCGAGCATTCGATTTGATGAGAATGCCGTTGTTATTATCGATCCGGCGACATTGAATCCGAAAGGCAATCGTGTCTTCGGACCGGTGGCGCGCGAACTGCGCGACAAGGCATTCATGAAGATCATCTCTCTTGCGCCGGAGGTGCTCTAAATGACGCTTTTGAAGAAAGGCGATACAGTCCTGGTTTTAAAGGGCAAAGATCGCGGAAAAAAAGGCAAGATTGTTGAATTGAAATCAAAGAAAGGTATGGCAATCGTCGAGGGCGTGAACGTTTACAAGAAGCACCAGAAGCCCAACCCCAACCTGCGCAAGCCGGGAGGAATTATCGATGTCGCAATGCCCGTCGACTTGTCCAATCTTCAGTTCGTGAATCCGCGCACCAATAAGCCTGACAAGTTGGGGCGAAAACTGGTGGATGGCAAGTGGGTTCGGTTCAGCCGTACCACAAACGAGATTTTCGAGGCATAGAAAGAGATGGCACTGCCCAAAAACAGGTTGAAGGAAGCGTACGATCAGACGATGCGGTCGGAGTTGCAACGCGAGCTTGATCTGCCCAACATCATGATGGTGCCGCGCGTTGAAAAAATTGTGCTCAATATCGGCGTGGGAGAGGGCTACCAAAATCCGAAAGCGCTCGAAAGCGCAGTCAAAACGCTTTCCGCCATTTCCGGGCAGAAGCCGGTTGTGACTAGAGCGCGCAAATCGATATCGAATTTCAAAATCCGGGAAGGCCATCCTATCGGCGCAAGCTGCACGCTTCGCGGCCAAAAGATGTGGCACTTCCTGGACAAGCTCCTGAACATGGTTCTGCCCAGAGTCCGCGATTTTCAAGGCATATCGGTCAAACGCTTTGACGGCCGCGGAAACTTGAGCATTGGATTCAAGGACCAACTCGTTTTTCCGGAAATTGTTTTCGATCAGGTGGAGTTTTTGAAAGGCGTAAGTGTGACTATTGTCACGTCCGCGCCGGACGACTACCAGGCTTCGTGCCTTTTGAAGAAGCTTGGAATGCCGTTCCATGATTTCAAAGTTGTAGAGCGGGTAAGCTGAGGTAACAAATGGCGAAAAAATCGATGATCAACAAATCGCAGCGCAAGCCGAAGTTCGAGGTCAGGCGGCACAACCGCTGCCTCGTGTGCGGCCGGCCCAGGTCGTACTACCGTTACTTCAAAATCTGCCGCTGCTGCCTTCGTAAATATGCCCTGGAGGGAATTATCCCGGGCATCACCAAGTCAAGCTGGTAGAGGTGAAAAATGAGCCAGACAGATCCCATTGCCGATTTCCTGAATATGCTCAAGAACGGCGCGAAGTCGAAAAAGGCATTTATTGAAGTGCCTCTTTCCAAGCTGAAGGTGAAAATCGCTGAAATCCTAAAGGATGAAGGATTCATCAGCGGATTTGAGATAATTACGCCCAAAGTCCCCGGTTCAGGCCAGCATCGCAGGCTTAAGGTTATCCTGCGTTATCTGGATAACGAGCGGCGCTCGCCTGTTCTCGCGGGAGTTACCCGCGTAAGCACGCCTGGTCGCCGCGTGTACGTACCCGCAGACAGAATCCCAAGCGTCAAGAGCGGCATTGGCGTGGCGATCCTGACCACATCGAACGGGGTAGTGAGCGACCGCGTCGCCCGCAAGAACCGTTGGGGTGGGGAGATTATCTGCAACGTTTGGTAGGTGAAATTCAATGTCCCGTATTGGAACCAAACCTGTGAAGTTGCCGGCCGGAGTGAAGGCCGTTCTTGATGGCCGCTCGCTTAAGGTGGCGGGCCCAAAAGGCGAGCTTTCGTACGAAGTCCCTGACTGCATCAAGTGCGACATAAGCGACGGTGTCATCACGTTCGCAAGGTCGAGCGACGAAAGAAATGTTCGCGCATTGCATGGCACCGCGCGCGCAATTACTGCAAACAATGTAACGGGTGTTTCCGAGGGTTTTGTCAAAAACCTTGAGCTTCACGGTCAAGGCTACAAGGCAGCGCTTAAGGGAAAGTCCGTCGAGCTGTTCGTCGGGCTGTCGCATCCCGTTTACATTCCGTTTGACGATCGCGTGAAGGTTGAGGTGAAGCAGGTTTCAAACAAGCTTGCAACAATTTCGGTCAGCGGAATCGACAAGCTCTGGGTTGGCCATTTCGCGGATCAAATCCGGCGAATCAAGCCCCCCGAACACTACCGTGCGAAGGGCGGCCAAGACGAGAACAAGGGCATCCGCTACAAGGGTGAAAAAGTTCGAACCAAAGCCGGAAAGAGCGGGGCGTAGAGGTGAAAAAATGTTTACGGTTGTAGATCGCAAATCGAGAAGGATTCTTCGCCGGGAGCGGCTCCGCAAGAAGCTCAGCGGCACTTCCGAGCGTCCGAGGCTCGCGGTGTTCCGCAGCTTGAGACATATTTCTGTGCAACTCATCGACGACGCGACCGGTACAACGCTTGCATGCGCGGCGACGATTGACCCCGAACTCAAGGATGCTGTTAAAGGGAAGAAAAAAACCGAGCAGGCGGTATTGGTTGGCAAAAAGATAGCGGAAAAAGCGATGGCGGCGGGCATTAATCGTGCCGTTTTCGACAGAGGCGGCAATAAGTATCACGGCCGTGTCAAGGCGTTGTGCGAGGCGGCGCGCGAAGCCGGCCTCGCAATATAGGAGCTAGAATGCGTAAGGATTCGCGTCGAGATCAAGAAAGAAAGCCGGAGCAGCGCGACGACGGTCTGCGCGAAGAAGTGATATTCATCAATCGCGTTGCCAAAGTCGTCAAAGGCGGGCGCAAGTTCGGATTCAGCGCGCTCGTGGCGGTCGGCGACGGTGAAAGCAAGGTTGGATTGGGCATTGGCAAGGCAAGCGAAGTGTTGGACGCCATCCGGAAGGGCGCGGATGAGGCGAAGAAAACGATGATACGCGTGCCGCGCAAAGGCACCACGATTCCGCATGAGATTTTGGAACATTTCTGCGCCACTACCATTTTGATGAAGCCGGCGCGTGAAGGTACAGGCGTAATTGCGGGAGGACCGGCAAGGGTTATCCTCAAGCTCGCGGGCATATCCGATGTTTCGGCCAAGTTTCATGGCTCGAACAATCAGATGAATTGCGCTAAGGCTGCGTTTCAAGCGCTCCAGTCGCTGACTTCCCGGAAGGAGGCGTTGAGTAAGCGCAAGGCGGTCGAAGGCGATGCCGACGATGAAATCGCCAATGTCACGCAGGCTTTCACAGCCGCCGGCGCAAATGAAAAGGGCGCTGGCGATGAAGTTTCGGACGGGGCAGAGGAGTAAGCGATGACTGAAGCGAACGTTACCGTTTTCAATTTGCCCAGGCATCCAAGCCGGCTCAAAAAACGCAAGAGGGTCGGGCGCGGCATCTCTGCCGGACAAGGGCACAAGTGCGGCCGCGGCCAGACCGGCCAGAAGTCCCGAAGCGGCAATGCAGCGCGCCCAAGGTTTGAGGGCGGCCAAACTCCGCTCGTCCGCCACTTGCCGAAGATGGATGGCTTTTCATCCCTGAAAAAGATTAAAACCGTGGTGTTCAACCTCGACAGGTTTGCAGATGTTCCGGACGGAACCGAAATCAATTTGAGTTTCCTCGTGCAGTCGGGGTTGCTCGATGACCTTGCCAAAACCAGGGTCAAAATCCTCGGCGAAGGTGAGATTGCCCGTCCGCTTGTTTTCAAAGCCCATGCATTCAGCGATTCCGCCAAGGCGAAGATCGAGGCCGCGGGCGGAAGTTGCGAGGTAATCGAGTAATGTCCTCCATTCAGCAGCAAATCGCGAGCGCTTGGAACGTTCCCGACCTCAAAAAGAGGCTCTATTACGTCGTTTGGGGTCTGCTGATTTTCGTTGTAGGCACCCACATTCCGGCTCCCGGAATGGACCAGGCGTACGTGGACAGGTTTTTCCAAACCGGCGGCGGCGGGTTGTTCGATTTGCTGGACGTTTTCGGCGGCGGCGCCCTGAAGCGCTTTTCGATTTTCGCGCTGGGGATTATGCCCTACATCAACGCGTCCATAATGATGCAGTTGCTGGTCGCCATTTACCCGCAGCTCAAGGAGATTCAGCAGGAAGGCGAGATGGGCCAGCGCATCATCGGCCGCTATACGAGATGGCTGACCGTCGTTCTTGCCTTTTTGCAAGGAACCGGGCTGATAATGACAATCCAGCAAGGCTCTTTGCTTGTCGGATCAGGGCCGTTTGCGCAGCGGTTGCTTCATTTCATTGTCCTCTTGGCGAGCGTCGTCGCCGGAACGATGTTCCTTATGTTCCTCGGCGACGAAATAACCAAACACGGAATCGGAAACGGCGTTTCGCTTATAATCACCATCGGAATCATCAACAGAATCCCGCTGATGCTGGCGCAGGAGTTCATTTCAGTCAGCAAGGATCAGGACCGGATTTTCAATTTGGTCGTGTTCGCGATATTCTGCGTAATCATCGTTGCAGGAGTTGTATACGTCCAGCTTGCTGTGCGAAAGATACCGATTCACTACGCACGGCGGCAGGTAGGTCGCAAAATTTACGGCGGCCAAAGCAC
This sequence comes from bacterium, assembly GCA_039961635.1. NCBI lineage: Bacteria > bacterium. Next base: position 65,147 of record JABRWB010000027.1, on the reverse strand, counting down.
CTACCTTCCAATCCGCGTGTTGCAGGCGGGCGTCATCCCGATTATTTTCGCGACATCGATTTTGTTGATTCCTTCCACCATCTCGAGCTTCATTTCCAATCCGACATTCCAATCTCTCATCGCTAAATTCCAGCAGTCGTTTTTATACGTCGCGGTCGAATTCGTGTTAATAATTCTGTTCACGTTCGTATACACAGCGATTACCTTCAATACGGAAGATATCTCGAACAACCTGAAAAAGAACGGAGGATTCATCCCGGGTATACGTCCCGGCAAACCTACTTTCGAGTTTCTGGACAAAGTGCTTCACCGCGTCACATTTTTCGGGGCGTTCGCGCTAGCGATAATTTCGGTATTGCCATATCTCGTCAACCAAATCACCGGGATCACCAGTTTCTGGCTGGGCGGAACGAGCTTGTTGATCGTCGTCGGCGTCGCGCTCGACACTGTGCAGCAGCTTCAGGCCCATCTTGTAATGAGGCACTATACGGGGTTCACAAAGGCATGATTTCCGTTTTTCTCGGTCCTCCGGGGTGTGGAAAGGGCACGCAGGCCGCAAGGCTTGCGGCCTCGCACGGCTTGCGTCATTTCGACATGGGCCGCACCCTTCGCGACGAGATCGAAAGCGGATCTAGTTTGGGCAAAACGATTAAGACTTTCACGAATAAAGGCGAGCTGGTCCCACTTCCGATCATTCGAATGGTGGTGGACAAGCAGCTCAAAGAGAATCCGGAGCAAAACACTATTTTGGACGGATTTCCCCGTTCTCCCGAGCAGGCGATACTTCTCGACGAAGTGCTTGCATCACAGGGCAAAGTTCTCGATTGCGTTGTTTACTTCAGAATGGACGAGCGCGCCCTTATTCGTAGAATAGTCAACCGCAGGTATTGCCCCAGCTGCGGCAGGGTTTACAACCTGTTATACGCTTCGCCGGCTCAACCGGGTATCTGCGACGATGATGGAACTGATTTGGTTCAGCGTCCGGACGACAACGAGGCTGTTCTGATGAAACGGTTTCGGGTTTACCAGCGCGAGACCGAACCGATTTTGGAAAAGTACCGCGCCGAAGGCAAGCTCTGCGAGGTCGACGCCGGGCGAAGCATCGAAGAGATCGAAAAAGAGCTTGTGGAGCGATTGAAGCTGGAATGACGGATCCTCGAATCAAATCACGGAGCGACTTGGAAGGGATCTTTGCATCCTGCCGCATAGTTGCGGCTTTGCTCGACGAGATCGAGGAGCGCATTGATACCGGAGTGACGACGGCGGAGCTGGATGCTTGGGCGGAGCAGTTCATAATCAAGCATGGTGCGACGCCGTCTTTCAAGGGTTACCGCGGATTTCCTGCCACGTTGTGTTTATCTGTGAACGATGAAATCGTGCATGGAATACCGGGCTCCAAGGTGCTGCGCGAGGGTGATATTTTGAAAGTTGATGTCGGCGCGAACTTGGGCGGTTACTTCAGCGATTCGGCGCGCACATACCCCGTGGGTTTGATTTCGGAAGAGGCTGAGCGGCTTCTGGATGTGACGAAGCAGGCGCTGGAGGATGGAATCCGTGCGACCGAGGCGAACTCGTATCTGACCGATATCGGTCGTGCGATTTCACACAGGATTCAGTCTTCCGGGTATAAGGTGATTCGCGATTTAACAGGTCACGGCGTGGGATTCGCCCAACACGAGCCCCCGACGGTTTACAACTTTCCCGTTCCCGAAGAAGATATGCGGCTTCGAAACGGTATGGTTCTTGCAATCGAGCCAATGGCGGCGATTGGGACGGAGCGCATTTATTGCGCGTCGGACGGCTGGACATTCAGGACGTTGGACGGCTCGCTTGCGGCGCATTTCGAGCACACGGTGGCAGTCTGGGACGGCAGGCCTGTGGTGCTCACACGCACGGGCGACGAAGTGGCTCTGGAGTATTTCGGAGCGAGGGCAAGGAGCTGAACTTGGGAAAGGAAGACGTAATCGTTGTCGAAGGGATTGTCAAGGAAGCGCTTCCGAACGGAATGTTTAAGGTGTCTATCAAAGAGGGATACGAGATTCTCGGCTATGTATCTGGAAAAATCAGGATGTATTTCATCCGGATTCTTCCAGGAGACAGAGTGAAGGTCGAGTTATCGCCGTACGACCTCAACAAAGGGCGGATTGTTTACCGCTACAAGTAGGTGTCGAACATGAAGGTGCGAGCATCGGTAAGAAGGATGTGCAAGGACTGTCAGGTGATCAAGCGCCGCGGTCGCGTGTACGTGATTTGCAAAAATCCCAAGCACAAGCAACGGCAGGGTTAGAAGGAGTTCGGTTATGGCGCGCATTGAAGGCGTAGATCTTCCCAAAAACAAACGTATCGAGATTGCGTTGACGTATATTTACGGCATTGGACTCACGACGAGCCAGCGGATTCTCGCCGCCGCCGAAGTGAGCCCCGACCGCCGCGTCAAGGATCTCGCCGATGACGAGGTTAATCGCATCCGAGAGCAGATTCTCAAGCTCGGGGTTAAGACCGAGGGCGATCTGCGCAAGGAAGTGACGCTTAACATAAAGCGGTTGATCGAAATCCGTTCTTATCGCGGTATGCGCCACCTCGGGGGGCTTCCCGTCCGAGGCCAGCGCACGCACACGAACGCCCGCACCCGCAAGGGGCCGAGGCGCCAGGCAATCGCCGGCAAGAAGAAGCCGGGCAAGAAGTAGTTTTTCGGCTCCGTCTGGGCAATGCCCGGCGGTATTTACGGAGGAGTTATGCCAAGAACAACCAAACGTACCGGTGGAAAGAAGAAAGAGAAAAAAAACGTGCCCGTAGGCCGGGTGTACATCCAGGCCACGTTCAACAACACGCTCGTCAGCATTACAGATGACCGCGGTAACCTTATCGCCTGGTCGAGCTCCGGCAGCCGCGGTTTCAAAGGCGCGAAAAAGGGCACGGCGTACGCCGCTCAAATCGCCACCGAAGCCGCGCTTCGAACGGCGCAAGAGCATGGTCTGCGAGAGGTGAGCATCTTTTCCCAGGGTCCCGGTAGCGGTAAGGATGCTGCTGTTCGCACGGTCAACAATATGGGATTCAAAGTATCGCTTATCAAGGACACGACGCCGGTTCCTCACAACGGCTGCAGGCCGCGCAAGAGGCGGAGGGTATAGGAGAAAACCATGGGAAGATACACAGGATCGGTTTGCAGGCAGTGCCGGGCGCTCGGCAAAAAGCTCTTTCTCAAGGGCCAGCGCTGCTATAGCGAGAAGTGCAGCTTCGAGCGCAGGCAGACCCCGCCAGGCCCCAAGCGCAGGCGCGGAAAGGCCACCGATTACTCTGTTCATTTGAAGGAAAAGCAAATCGGGCGGCGTGTGTTCGGGATTTACGAGAGGCAGTTCCGCAATTACTTCATTCGCGCGAAGGCCTCCAAGGGCGTCACCGGCGAGGAGCTGGTACGGCAGCTTGAAACGCGTCTCGACAATGTGATTTTCCGCCTTGGTTGGGCGTCCAGCCGCGCGCTGGCTCGCCAGCTCGTGCTGCACCGCCATTTCAAGGTTAACGGCCGCGTGGTCAACATTCCCAGCTACGGTGTGTCGGTGGGCGACAAAATCGAAGTAAAGGACAGCCGACGCAAGACGGCGTATTTCAGGGAGCAAAAGGAGCTGGTGGAATCCCTTCCGGCGGATCACTGGCTCAAATGCGACCTCGAAAACTGGACCGCCCAGGTGGAACGGCTGCCGGAAACGGGCGAGATGGAAGATTCCTTCGATCCCGCATTAATTGTTGAGTATTACTCGAAGCTGGTATAGGTGGGACAAATGGATTATTCCGAAACCTACAATCGAATCATCGGGAGCAAGTCGAAGGTTTTCGACTTGCTCAAACTTGACAAGGACCTGGACGACAACAAAAACAGGGGCAGGTTCACGCTGGAGCCTCTTCCGCGCGGCTACGGCGTGACGATCGGCAACGCGCTGAGGCGCGTCCTGTTGTCAAGCATCCAGGGCTGGTCGGTCAGCAAAGTGCGCATTGATGGCGTTGAGCACGAATTCGCGGCTCTCGACGGTATTCTGGAAGACACGGTCGAGTTGCTTCACAACATCCGCAGAATGCGCGTGCGGTTGAACGGAGTCAGCCAGTCAACGATCGTTCTCGATGTCACGGGCGAAAGCGAGATTTACGCGGATGAATTCCAGTACAATCCGGAAGTCGAAATTTTGCAGCCGGAGGATCACTACATCTGCACGATAACCGATCCCAAGCGATCGCTTCACATTGAAGCGACGATCACTTCCGGGGTTGGATTTGTGCCTGCTTCGGAGCTAAAGAGCAAGGATCAGGCGATCGGAATATTAACTTTCGACAGCAATTACAGCCCGGTCAGGCAGGTGGCCTACAGCTGGGAAAATACTCGCGTCGGAAGTGACACCAACTATGAGCGGCTGATACTGACGATCGACACAAACGGCACTAAGTCGCCTGACCGGATCCTCACCGAGGCTGCAGTCGAACTTCGAAAGTACTTCGATTGGGTGTCATGCCACCAGGTCGAGGAGGAAGTATTCGAAGAGAAAAAGAAGGAGCAGAGTTTCGAATACCAGCGCAACATCTCCAAAACGATTGACGAGCTCGGGCTATCTCGTCGCGCCAAGAACTGTCTGGATATTGCCAACATTACAACGGTCGCGGAGCTTATCGAGTACACGCCGGAGCAGCTTCTCGCTCTCAAGAGCTTTGGTGAAAAGTCACTCGAGGAGATTGTTGACAAGCTTAACGAGATGAACCTTTCGCTTAGAGAGGAGTCCGAGTAATCGGGCGGAGGTGCGTAAATGAGACACAAACGAGGCAACGCGAAACTTAACAAGCCGTGGGATCAGCGGGTCGCTCTGCTGCGCGGCCAGGTCTCGTCGCTTCTTCTTCACGGGCACATCACGACCACCAAAGTGCGGGCTCGCGAAGTTAAGCGCATTGCAGAAAGGATGATAACAAGGGCTCGTGCCGGGGCTGTTCACGACATGAGGGAAGCGATGAAGGTTCTTTACACCAAGGAAGTGCTTTACAGCCTTGAGAAGAACGTGCTTCCCGCGGTCAAGGATCGCACTGACGGCGGATATCTTAAAGAGTACAAGGTCGGATTCAGGCGCGGCGACGGTTCGCTTTTGGTCCGGCTTGTAGTGCCGGGTTTCCCGGAGCAGTAAAATGACGGCCGCGATTCACAAGGCCGAGGATGGACTGAACATTTTAATTTGGTATGGCTATGACGGAACCGATTTTGCCGGTTCACAGATTCAGCCCGGTAAGCGAACCGTTTCAGGAGAACTCGAATCGGTGCTGGCGGGGCTGTACGGAAGGACGGTGAAGCTAATTCCTTCCTCCAGAACCGACAAAGGAGTGCACGCCCGCAAGACTGCGGCATCGGCAATCGTTTTTCCGAAGTGCGGCCCGGGCCCGGAGAGGCTTGTAAGGGCGCTAAGCGCCAAGCTTCCCCGCGACATCTTGGTGTCGAAGTGCGAGACGGTTCCCGCCGGATTCAACGCCCGGTTCGCTGCATCCAGGCGCGAATACCGGTACCGTTTTCGAATCGGGAAACCGCCGGAAATTCACGAAGCGAGATTTTGCGCAAGAATTGACGGCGGACTGAATATTGATTTGGTGCGGAAGGCGGTTTCGCTGATTCCGGGAGCATGCAGTTTCAAGGCGTTTTCCGGAAGCGGCGGAGGATTGACAAGCGGAATTTGCAGGATTTTCTCCGCATCCTTCAGGTTGCTGGGAACCAGGGGCGAGTTTAGAATCGAGGCCGACAGGTTCCTGCACCAGATGGTCAGGCGGCTGGCCGGCAGCATTTTCGCCGTCGGGCGCGGCGAGCTGGAAATGAGGACTTTCGAGTCCTCGCTTTTCCGGGGAACGGCGCTTCCGAGGGTGTTTTTGGCGCCGCCGGAAGGGCTTTTCCTTTGGCGGGTGTTGTTCGAGAGGTTACAAAATGAATAGAACTAGTTTCTTCAACAGGAATACCGTGGAGCGGAACTGGCTGCTCGTAGATTTGGACGGTATGGTGCTTGGCCGCGCAGCATCGCTTGTCGCCGGACTCCTCACGGGCAAGCACAAGCCGGAGTTCACCCAAGGGCAGGATTGCGGCGATTTCGTGGTCGCGATCAACGCGTCCAAAATTAAGGTGACAGGAACCAAGCTGAATTCCAAGCAGTATTTCAGGGCCAGCGGCTATCCGGGCGGAATCAAAGTGAGAACCCTTTCCGAAAGGATGAGCAGGGACTCCGCGGAAGTTTTCCGCGATGCCGTTAAGCTAATGATTCCCCGGAATAGGTTAGGCAGGCGGCTGATTCACAAATTGAAGGTTTACGCCGGACCGGATCATCCGCACAAGGCGCAGCAGCCGAAGCCATTGAAGAACGAACAAGGAACGGGAAACTAGCGTCCAGGAGAGTGTGGGTCGAATGAGCGAAGAGCATAGAAACATTACAGTCGGCAGGCGTAAAACCGCGGTTGCGCGCGTATATTTGGAAAAAGGAAGCGGCAGCATCCTGGTCAACGGGCGCGAGTTTACCAACTATTTTCCGCGTTACGGCGACCAGATGCGGATCCTCGAAGTTCTCAAGAAGCTTGAGGTCGAGGACCAATACGACATCCACGTAAACGTGACGGGCGGTGGAATCGCGGGCCAAGCCGACGCGGTCAGACTCGGCGTAGCAAGGTACTTTGTCACACTTAATCCTGACTTGAGGGCCAAGTTGAAGGCCGAAGGATTCCTGACCAGGGATCCTCGCGCCAAGGAGAGGAAAAAGTACGGCCAGAAGAGGGCTCGCAAGCGCTTCCAGTTCAGCAAGCGATAAGCCCAAGGCGGTGGTATAATCCAAGTTTGGTTTGGCAGCCCCGACTGGAGCTGATGGTGGTTCGATCGGCTTGATTTTGCGTAAATTAAAAGCGTTGGTTTCGTTTGTTTTCATCGCGGCGCTCGCCGTCTCGATGAACGCGTCAGCCGCTTTCGCCCAGGAAGAAAATCGGGATGTCGTTATCGTCCGCGTGGTCAGAGAAGGGGCGCCCTTGTACAGGCGGGCTGACGGTGGTAGCGAAATCGCCAGAACTTCCGCAATGGGTGAGGAATTTGCCAGAATAGACACGATTCAGGGCTTTTACCTCATAAAGGACGAAGTTTCCGGAAGCTTCCTTTACCTGGATCCTCTGGATGGTGTACTTACCACGGACATCGTGGATATTCCCGAGCCGCAGGCCTACGTGCGTGCGCCCGATGCGGATTGGTATTGGCTTGAGGACAGCTTTTTCGTAATTGAAAACGAATTCACGGAAGGGGTTTACCAGGGGCGTTACGAACCAAATATTAATTACACGCCTAGGGTCGATCCCAATCGTTTTATCGAAGTTGCCAAAACCTATATGGGCACAAAATACAAATGGGGCGGCGAATCCAAGAATGGCATTGACTGCTCCGGCCTGATTCTGCAATGCCTTCGCGATCAGGGGTTTACCATCACGCATAAAGCAAGCGTACAGGCGAAGTACGGCAAGTATGTTTCATTCGATGCGCTGAAGCCCGGAGACGTTCTGTTTTTCAGCGACAAAAATTACAGGCAAATCGGTCATACGGGAATTTACCTCGGCGGCGGCAAGTTCATACATGCCGCGTCAAGCCTGGGCAAGGTTGGTATTTCAAGTTTGTACGAAGAATACTACTATGATCACCTTGTCCTGGCTCGCCGGTATTAGGAGGATCTCTTGCCCCTCTTCCAGTGGCAGCAGGTTCTCGATGTACTGATCGTCGCCGTCATTATTTATTACCTGCTTTACTTCGTCAGGGGAACGAAGACGTTCATCGTATTGCTTGTCATCGCGCTTCTCGGCGCGGTCTATTACATTTGTTCCGTACTCCAGCTTCTGACTCTCGTTTGGGTGCTTGAAAAAGTGCTGCTCGTGGGTCCGATCGCTTTGATTATCATTTTCACGCCTGAAATCAGGCATTTTCTTGAGCGTGCCGCCCAAACCCGATTGTTTATCAGGCCGTTTTTCGAAGATGAGCCTTCGAAGGGTACCGAAGACCTGCTCGAAGAAGTCGTCGGAGCGTTGGGGGTGATGAGCGAAAAACGCATCGGCGGACTGATAGCGTTCATTCAGAATCCGTCCGCTCTGGATGATATGGTGCTTGGTCAAAGGCTTGACGCGCTTACCAGCGCCGGACTGATTTTGTCTATATTCGACACGAGCGCGCCTCTTCATGACGGCGCGATAGTGATTGACGGGGACATTATCAGCTATGCAGGTTGTTTCTTCCCGCTTTCCGAGCGCGAGCAGACGATCAGGCAGCTTGGCTCGCGCCATCATGCTGCGATTGGAATAACCGAGCGCGCGGAAGTGGTTGTGCTTGTTGTAAGCGAGGAGACAGGCGCAATGAGCGTTTGCCATAACGGTCGGATCGCGTACAACCTTACGGGCGAGCAGGTACTTGCTCTTACCCGGCTGTTGCTCAAGCCCGATCCGTCGAGATCGAGCGTGATGCCAAGGCTCGTACTGGACTAGAGATTTCTGAGGATGCGGTTGAAAGGCGTTTTTGCAAACTGGGGACTCAAGCTTTGGGCGCTGGTTTTGGCCATGGCTCTGTCCGCATTCGTAAACAGCCTGGATTACAAAATAACTGAAACGATTAAATCTCCGCTCGTAATGAACGGATTGAACGCTAATCTCGTTCTTTCGGGCCAGCTTCCGTCAACCGTATCGTTTCAGGTCAGGGGGCCGCTTTCGGTGGTCCGAAAGCTTCGCACGAACACGCCCGCGTCGACGATAAATCTGGAAAACTACGTAGCTCCCGGCAATTACGAAGCGGAGGTTAACATACCTCTTGCACCGGGCGTTGACGTTGTGAAGGGACCGGGCACGATCGGCATATCGTTAAAGGAAAAGAAAACGCGCGTTCTTAAGATTGAAGTCAGCCGCGTAGGGCGTCTTCATCCGGATTTCATCGAGAGCGAACTTACCATCCAGCCGGAAGAGGTGCGGGTATCCGGAGCCCCGGAAGAAGTGGACAGAGTCGCTCATGCAATGGTTGAAGTGCAGCTTACGCAGCGGAACAAAAACGAAACCCGAATAGCGGATATAGAGCTGTTCGATGACAAATACCAGCCGCTTCCGCGATCGCTTTTTTCGATGGACAGAACGGTCGCCCGTTACGAGCTGAAGGTTTCCTCGCTTTCGAATGTCAGGATATTGAAGCTTTTCCCGGAAATCAAAGGGGAGCCCGCGCCCGGATTTGCATTCGATGTTGAAATCGAGCCTCGATATCTTACGGTACCTCTTGAGTTAGTCGAGGGACACGATGTTTCGGTCGTTTATACCGAACCGATAGATCTTGCGGGGGTGAAAACGGGCTTTAAAAAAGACGTAAAGATAAATTACGGATTTTCAAACACCGAGGGATTGCTTCAGACGGCCAAAGTCACCGTGAATGTAATCGATACTACTACGCGTGCGTCATCATCTTTGAACAGAACGATCGAAGTCGTGGGCGGCGAAAAGGGGACGAACGTGCTCGTCAAACCCGGCTATGTTGTAATCTCCGCGAGTGAAATCGCGCTTTTGACGGATGCGGAAAGAGCAACGATCAAAGCCCTCCTTGACATTTCGGGGCTTCCGCCGGGCGAATACAGAATAGTCCCACAGATTGTGCTCGATCCCAAAATCAAGAATGCATCGATTTTCCCATCTGAAGTGGATGTGGAAATAGCGCTTGGAGGGGAAAGTTGATCCGATTCGGCACCGACGGGCTCCGCGGCGTGGCCGGCGTCGAGCTAACCGCGGAAATTGCGCTATCCCTCGGTTTTCATGCGGCGCGCGCACTTGCAAAATGCGCAAATAATGCTTCGTCGTTGAGCTTTCTTGTGGGCAAGGATCCTCGTCTGTCTTCGGACATGCTAGAAGCGGCTTTGTCCGCCGGGATAACGATGTCCGGCGCCAGCGTGCTTCGGTGCGGAGTGGTTCCAACGCCCGCGGTGCCGTGGCTGTTGGCGGGGAACGGAATTGCCGGCGGATTCATGATTACGGCCAGCCATAATCCGATTCAAGACAATGGAATTAAGATATTCGGTCCCGATGGGCGCAAACTACCCGAAAGCGCGGAGCGCGAAATCGAAAAAGGCATCGCATCCGGATTAAGAGACAGTTCCACCGCGCCGTATTTCGGACGGTCAATCGAAGCCAAGAATCTTGCGGATAAATACACTCGTTTCGTTAGGTCGGCGCTGCCCAACGCAAAAAGGGCGGCTTCCGCGGGGATTTTCGGCAGGCCTCTTAAGTTCGTATTCGATTGCGCGTACGGTGCCACAGGAAAAGTCTGCAAAAGCGTTTTTGGCGGATTTCCGGGCGATCACGTTTTTCTGAATGCCGAGTTTGACGGCACAAGAATCAATCAGAACTGCGGCTCGATGAACCTTGGTCCGCTTTCCAAAGCGGTTCGCAAGCATTCCGCCGACATCGGTTTCGCGTTTGACGGCGATGGCGATCGCGTGCTTGTGGTGGACTCCTCCGGGAAAGAGATCAACGGTGACAGGCTTATCGGCGCGCTGGCCGTGCATGAGCGGAAATACCGCAATTCCGGGGCGGTTGTTGTGACCGTTATGAGCAACCTCGGTCTTGAGGAATTTCTCGCGAATCACAATATCGAGATGCACCGCGTTCCGGTCGGCGACAAAAACGTGATGGACCAGCTCGTTGAGCGGGGATTGTTGCTTGGCGGTGAGCAGAGCGGACACTTAATATTGTTGGACAAAAGCTGCTCCGGAGACGGTCTGCTTGCGGCGGCGTCCATCGTAAAACTCGTTTACTCCACAGGCAAGACGATTTCGGAATTGACCTCAGACATCCCCGTGTACCCGCAATATCTTGAAAACTTACGCGTGCTGACCAAGGACGGCTGGGACGCAGACAAAAAAGTTTCCGCATCGCTGTCCGCGCTTTCCGCCGATTATTCGGGAAAGGTGCGTTTGCTGGTGCGTCCTTCCGGCACCGAGCCGCTAATCCGTGTGATGACGGAAAGCAAAAGCGCCGCGCTGGCCAAAAAGGTTCTAAAAGCCGCGTGTGCCGCGATAATGGAGTGGGATGCGCAAAACCGCGCCCGCGCGTGCGCGCCCCGCGCGATTTCAGCAGGAGGTTCAAAGTGAGCGAAGTCGGTTCGATTAAATTGACATGGTATGGCCATTCCAGTTTTCTGGTCCGCTCGCCCCAAGGCTCTGTCGTCCTTATAGACCCATTTCTAACCGGCAATCCGGTTTACGAGGAAAAGCGCGCAGAAATTAAGGAAGCCGACGTTATCGCGCTCACCCACGGCCACGCGGATCACGTTGGCGATACGCTCGAAATCTACCAGCGGCTTCGTCCGAAAGTGGTTGGGATGTACGAATTGGTTCTTATATTGCAAGGGCGAGGCCTGACGCCCGAAGATTCCGTCGGTATGAACATCGGCGGCGAGGCGAAAATAAATAACGTATCCATCGCGATGGTTCCGGCGACGCACTCGTCAACATATTCCGTCGACGAAATGCTTATACCCGCGGGACTCGCTTGCGGCTATGTTTTCACGTTCGAGGACGGGCGCAGGCTGTATCACGCCGGCGACACCTGGCTTATGGCCGAGATGGAGTTCATCCGGCGCATCTGGTCTCCCGAAATCGTGCTTCTTCCCGTCGGTGGTCATTTCACCATGGACCTTCGCGCTGCTCGCATCGCGCTCGAACTATTGTCGCCGCGAATCGTCGTCCCGATGCACTACGATACATTTCCGGTGATTGCGACACCGGAAGAGGACATTCGCCGAGCGCTGTCGGAGGGCGGCGCGAAGGTTGTCATTCCCGAACCTGGCGCGGAGACCGCGGTTTGAAATCTCCTGAATTCACACCCGTTTCTGACGCAGGGGCGACGGAGTCGCGCGCCGATGCTTCGCAAGGATTTGCAGGCGAGGCCCATCCGAACGGTTTTCGAATACTTGAAATTTACTTTCCCGCAGATGTTGCGGAAGCACGCTATTCATTCGATTATCTTGGCACTCCGGTAGAAGTCGAAGTTGCCGCGGGACGACGCGATGTCGGCAATGTAGAAAACCTAATTTCCGCCGCGCGAGGTCAGTTCGACGCGGTCGCGTTGTCCGGATTCTCGCTTACCTACACTGTTGGTGACAAGTATTATCGGCACAAGCAGTTGCGCGGGTTGTTGTCGGAGGAGGAAAATACGCCGCTGTACGTCTGCGACGGAATTCGCTCCAAAGATACTGTGGATCGCCATTTGACCAGGCTTATCGTTGAATCGCTCCAAGGAGATATTTCAAATAGGCGCACACTTGTTTTGTCGGGCATAGATCGATGGGGGGTTAGCGAGGTACTTTCCGCCGCCAGCGCACAGACGATTTACGGCGATCTGATGTACAACCTGCGACTGGGCATTCCGCTTTTCAGTTTGGGACAGGTGCGCGCCTTTTCGCCGCTTATTCTCGGAATTGTCACGCGCGCGCCTCTTGATTGGTATTTTCCCGGCGCGCGTCGCCGTCCCAAATTACTGCCGCGTTGGCGCCAAGTCTTTTATTGGTCGGAAGTAATCGTCGGCGGGATGACATATTTAAAACGCTACGCCCCGCAATCGCTCGACGGCAAAGTGGTCGTAACCAACCTGCGCTCGGACGATGAAGTCGAGTGGCTGCGGTCGCGCGGCACGAGCACCGTGGCGTCACTGACGCCGGTATTGTCCGGCAAGCGCGTAAGCGCGAGCGTAATGGAAGCTGTGATGACTCTCGCGACTCGGGGCAAAGTGGGCCACAGGCGCGATAGGTACTTGGATGAAATAATCAGGCTTATGCCCGTGCCGGAAATCATCTCTTTCGAGCCTCCTGTTGCGCCAATGCCCGTGCATGACGAACGCGCGCTGGAAAGCGCTTCGCCCTTGCCGTTCGCGCAGGATGTTCCGCCGGCGGTTTTTTCGGCAAGCCCGGAAACCGCAAAGTTCTGTTTCGTCATTCATCCGCTCACGCCGGGGCAGCTTGCGCGCCATCCGGTTTTGCGCCGGTTCCGCGGCGTGATGACCGAAGGGATGATGGAGGCGATCGCCGCCAAAACACCGTCGTTTGTTGCAAGTCGAACGGGAACGATCATTTCCGAAACAGGCGCGCTGGCCGAAGGCTGGATACTAGTATTGCCCATAACCCCGCGCTTGATGCTTCGTATGCCACCGGAACAGGTATATGAGAGGCTCGTCGAATTGGCGGGGATAGGCCAAGAGCTCGGCGCATCGGTTATGGGTCTGGGCGCGTTCACTTCTGTCGTGGGAGACGCGGGCGTAAGTGTTGCGAGGCGCAGCCCGATTGCGATAACGACGGGCAATTCATACACAGTTGCGGCGACGCTCGAAACGATAAGTCAAGCCTCCGCGCGAATCGGGATAGAGCTTCCTCGTTCGACCGCAATGGTCGTCGGCGCAACAGGCTCCATCGGCAGCGTTCTCGCCCGGCTGCTTGCCGACAAGGTGAGGGAAATAGTCCTTGTTTCGCCGAGACCGGAGAGGCTGATCGCGCTCGGCGCGCTTATATCGCGCGAAGCTCCGGAGATAGTTCTGTCAACGACGACCAACGTCAAGGATCATATAAAACGCGCGGATATTGTCGTTACTACGACAAGCGCGATCGATCCGATAGTCGGCGTTGAGCACCTAAAGCCGGGCGCGCTGGTTTGCGACGTAGCTCGGCCGCCGGACATCGCGGAAGAAAGTGCGCGGGCGCGGCCCGACGTGCTGGTGATTGAAAGCGGCGAAATAGCGCTTCCGTCACCAACGGACCTCGGGTTCGACATCGGCCTTCCCCCGAACACCATCTACGCCTGTTTGGCCGAGACGATACTTTTAGCTCTGGAAGGAATAACCACGCATTTCACGCTGGGGAGAACGATTCATAAGTCCAAAGTGGAGTTGACCGCGGAAATGGGCAAAAAACATGGTTTCAAGCTGGCGGGCCTTCGCAGCTTCGGCCAACTAATAGATGAAGAGCGAATAGACTTGGTGCGAAAAGCGCGCCGCCGGGCTTACGGATAGACGTCCCCAAGTTATCCTACCCATCGGGTGCATGTTATAATCGCCACGCCATCCAGAAGGATTGCGGAGCCGCTATGACAATTGTCGAGAATCCGAATCTCAAGGTCTACTTTAACGGCCGAATCGTTCCCGCCGCAGAAGCCGGAATCTCCGTTTTCGACCACGGCCTGCTGTACGGCGACGGCGTGTTTGAAGGCATCCGCTCTTACAACGGCGCGGTTTTCCGCCTTGACGAGCACTTGGACAGGCTGTATGACTCGGCGCGGTACCTCTCACTTGATATCGGAATGGCCAAAAACGAAATGGAAGCGGCTGTTCTGGAAACCCTTGCGGCGAACGACCTTTACGGCAACGCTTACATCCGCCTCGTGGTAACCCGCGGCCCCGGCGACCTGGGGATTAATCCGAACAAGTGCACCGGCGGAGCGACGGTTTTCATAATCACTGCGGATATTCAACTTTATCCAAGGTTCTTTTACGAAAACGGGCTGCGTGTTGTCACCTTGGCGGTGCCGCAGAAGCCCGTCGTCGGCCTGTCTCCCATGGTCAAGTCCCTCAACTACGTAAACAACATACTCGGCATGATTCAGGTCAATAATTACAACGCCTGGACAGGCGGCCGTTCCTTTACATCGCTTTCCGACGAGGAGAAGATGCTGCTCGTATCCGAGGGGATAATGATCTCCCGAGAAGGCTATGTCACAGAGGCCACCGCGGACAACGTATTTGTGGTGAAAAACGGCGTCCTTTCAACGCCCGACGTCAACGAAGGCATACTTCCCGGCATAACGCGCAATTCGGTGCTTGAGATTGCGGATGAATTGGGCATTGAAACTCGCGAACGCAGGCTTACTGTGTTCGACCTTTACGGTGCGGACGAGTGCTTTCTGACCGGCACCGCCGCCGAACTTGTTGCCGTTCGAGACATTGACGGCAGAACGATTGGCGACGGGATTAATTCTTTTGAAGTTTACCGTTCCCTGAAAGAGGCATTTCCCGGATACGTGGCGCGGCACGGAACGCCGATTCCGCGACCCGCCGCGACAAAGGGGTGAGGTGCTTTTTTTTCGGCAAATAACCGGTGGCTCAGGTATAATTAGCATCCGTTGGGTGATGCATTGCCATTGGCATTTGCTTTTCGAGCCTTTATCCGCAATGGCACGTCTCCCCCGAAGGAGCAGATGAGTAGATGGATTTCCTTAGTAAGTTTTCGTTTCCGGCCCGGAACGCGATAACCAAGGCGCGGGAATACTGCATCCGGTTCAACAACACGTTCGTGGAGCCGGAGCACATCCTGTTCGCCATTCTTCACCAGAAGAATTCGAGCGCGATGAAGGTGCTGCGCTCTCTAAAGGTCAACGCGGCCAAGATGACCTACGTGCTTGAGAACTACCTGTACAAGAACCAGGGCAGCTACAAGCACGAGCCGACGTTTGGCCGCCGGACGATCAACCTGTTCGACAACGCGTACCGCGAGATCAACCGATTCCACCATTCGGAGATCCGCACCATCCATTTGCTCATCGCGATGAGCGTGGAACGCAACACGACCATTTTCTTTCTGTTCAAGGAATTCAACCTCGACCAAACCGTCCTTCGCAACGCCTTCACCAAATTCCTCAAAAGCACCGAGTTTAGCGGCCCCGGAGGGCAGGGCAAGGAAGAGGACTCGATCATCGAGCGCTTTTCGCGCGATCTCACGCGTCTGGCGCAGGCTGGTAAGCTCGATCCCGTCATCGGCCGCGACAAGGAAATCGATCGTCTTATCCACATTTTATGTAAGCGGACGAAGAATAACCCGATTCTGGTGGGCGAGGCGGGCGTGGGTAAAACCGCGATTGTGGAAGGTCTTGCTCACCGGATAATGAAGAATGAAGTGCCGTGGTTGCTCAAGAAGCGCCGCGTGCTTGCGATAGACCTTGCGGGAATCGTCGCAGGCACCAAATTCCGCGGTGAATTCGAGGAGCGCTTGAAACAGCTCATCAACGAAATCCGGGCCAGCGAAGGCAAGATAATAATCTTTGTTGACGAGCTGCACACGATTCTTGGGGCGGGCAGCGCAGAGGGAAGCCTAGACGCTTCGAACATACTCAAGCCGTCGCTTGCAAGAGGCGAGCTTCGCTGCATAGGAGCGACCACGTTCAAGGAGTACCGCAAGTACATCGAAAAAGACGCCGCGTTGTCTCGCAGGTTCCAGCCGATTTTCGTCGAGGAGCCGACTTATGAAGAAACGGTTCAGATCCTGGAGGGACTCAAGCCGGAGTACGAGGACTTCCATCGGGTCAAGATCCGATCGGATGCCATCGAGCGGGCGGTTTACCTTTCAACCAAATACATCAACGACCGTAAGCTGCCGGACAAGGCGATAGACGTTATAGACGAGGCCGCGGCGTGGGTCAACTTGGAAGGCAGGAAAGCACTCGAACCCGAGGGCGAGATTTCCGCCGAGGATGCGGACATCGAACTACCTGACGATGAAGGATTCGACGGCTCGCCCGAGGAATTCGAACAGCTTATGCAAGGGCTTTCAGACGTCGAGCATCCTATGCCGGACGACGGGGACGAAAATGAGGAGGTAACCGAGGAACGCGCGCCCGCGCTGCCGCTGTTCGATCGGCGCGAGGAGCAGCGGCCTCTAATTGTAACCGCACAGGACGTGGCGAGAGTAGTGGAGCTTTGGACGGGCATTCCGATGACCAGCTTTACCGAGGATGAGGCTCGCGTGCTTGTCGGACTTTCCGAGCGCATCCGGAGCCGGATAATCGGGCAGGACGAAGCGGTTTCTACGATAGTAAAAGCGCTGAAGCGGTCGTATGCGGGCATCAAGCACGCGAACCGGCCGATAGGCACATTCATTTTCGTGGGCCCGACGGGCGTCGGCAAAACGGAATTGGCAAAAGTGCTTGCCACCAATCTGTTCCTCAATCCAGACGCGCTCATCCGGATTGATATGAGCGAGTACACGGAAAAGTTCGCCGTATCGCGACTGATAGGCAGTCCTCCCGGCTACGTAGGATACGATGAGGGTGGCCAGCTCACAGAGGCGGTAAGGTTGCGGCCGTACAGCGTCGTGCTTTTCGACGAAATGGAAAAGGCGCATCCGGATGTGTTCCACACTCTGATGCAGATGCTGGATGAAGGAAACGTAACGGACAGCCAGGGACGCAAGGTCTATTTCCACAACTGCGTCATAATCTTCACGACGAATATCGGCGGAAAGCTGGTGTCGGACGACGCGCGTGTGGGATTGAGGCGCGAGGGCGAGCTTTCCGAAGACGACCTGGCGTCTCTGTACACTAGTTACAAGCGCAACGCGGAGCGCTTCCTCAAGCAGTCGTTCAAGCCCGAATTTCTGAACCGTATCGATGAAACGATTTATTTCAACATGCTAACGAAGCCGGAGATCGCACACATCACCGAAATCTACCTGCAGGAGCTGCGCGGCAATCTGCAGGTGCTCGATTACCATATCGAGTGGAGCAACGATGTGATCGAAAATCTGGTGGCCAGCGGTTTTTCTCCCGCATACGGAGCGCGCAATATGAAGCGAACGGTTGTTCGCCAGGTGGAGGATCCGCTGTCCGAGTTGATTATCGGC
>JABRWB010000027.1:0-45000 GCA_039961635.1 bacterium | reverse complement strand
CAGGGTCGCGAGATCCTGGGGGTTGTAGGACCATCCATAGGGAGCAAGTATTCGTTTTGATAGCCGAAACGGCTGGAAAGCCGTGCCATAGAGGGTGACGGCCCCGTAGGCGAAATCGAAGCGACTCCCGGGTGGCACCTGAGTACCACGGGGCACGTGCAATCCTGTGGGAATCCGCGAGGTCCATCTCGCAAGGCTAAATACTTTCTGGCGACCGATAGTGAACAAGTACCGTGAGGGAAAGGTGAAAAGAACCCCCGAAGGGGAGTGAAATAGAACCTGAAACCGCATGCCTACAAACTGCGGGAGGGCTATGCCCGTCTTCGGACGGGAAGTTGCCTGACCGCGTGCCTTTTGTTTAATGAGCCGGCGAGTTACGGTCAGCAGCAAGGTTAAGGGGTGATACCCGGAGCCGCAGCGAAAGCGAGTCTTAACAGGGCGATCAGTTGCTGGTCGTAGACCCGAAACCAGGTGAGCTACCCATGGGCAGGCTGAAGCGAGGGTAAGACCTCGTGGAGGGCCGAACCTTCTAACGTTTAAAAGTTATTGGATGACCTGTGGGTAGCGGTGAAAAGCCTAGCGAACCTGGAGATATCTGGTTCTCCCCGAAATTTCTTTAAGGAAAGCCTCGCGTAATAGCGTACGGGGGTAGAGCACTGAATGAGCTAGGGGTCTTAACCGATTACCAAACTCAATCAAACTCCGAATACCGTACGTGGTACCGCGGGAGTGAGACTACGAGGGATAAGCCCCGTGGTCGAAAGGGAAACAGCCCAGATCAACAGCTAAGGTCCCTAAGTCGTGCTAAGTGGGAAAGGAAGTAGGGTTTCTTGGACAACCAGGAGGTTGGCTTAGAGGCAGCCATCCTTCAAAGATAGCGTAACAGCTCACTGGTCAAGAGATCCTGCGCCGAAAATTCAACGGGGCTAAGCACGGCACCGAAGCTTTGACTTGGAAGCTTTAGCTTCCAGGGGTAGGGGAGCGTTCCGGAAAGAGATACAAGCCCGACCGCAAGGACGGGTTCTGGCTTCCGGAAGTGCGAATGCCGGCACAAGTAGCGATAAGATGGGTGAGAATCCCATCCGCCAAAAGCTCAAGGTTTCCTGGGTCAAGCTCGTCTTCCCAGGGTTAGTCGGCCCTAAGCCGAGGCCGAAAGGCGTAGGCGATGGCCAGCAGGTTAATATTCCTGCACCACGTTCAGTCCTGTGACTACGCGGGGGACACCTTCGGGTAGGTCTACGGGAACATGGGTAATGCCCGGCCGGGACTATAGGACGGCCCGTAGCGGTCGTCTGAAGGGAACCGGGGGAACTCCTACGGGAGCCAACTGGTTGAACCCGAGGGGCGAGAAAAGCCCGCGTACGAGGTCTGAGCGTGACCGTACCCCAATCCGACACAGGTGAGCGAGGAGAGAATCCTAAGGCGTGCGAGATAACCCTTGCTAAGGAACTCGGCAATTTAGCCCCGTAACTTCGGGATAAGGGGCGCCGCATGTAGGGTGAAGGGGTTTCCCCCGGAGCTCGAAGCGGCCGCAGTGAAATGGCCCAGGCGACTGTTTACCAAAAACACAGGACTCTGCAAAAGCGCAAGCTGACGTATAGGGTCTGACGCGTGCCCGGTGCTGGAAGGTTAAGGAAGGGTGTTAGCCGCAAGGTGAAGCACCCGACCGAAGCCCCAGTGAACGGCGGCCGTAACTATAACGGTCCTAAGGTAGCGAAATTCCTTGTCGGGTAAGTTCCGACCCGCACGAATCGCGTAACGATCTGGGCGCTGTCTCAGCAGGGGACTCGGCGAAGCTGCAATTCCGGTGAAGATGCCGGATACCCACAGTAGGACGAAAAGACCCCGTGGAGCTTTACTACAACTTGGCCTTGGTTTTTGGTTTGCCTTGTGCAGGATAGGTGGGAGGCTGTGAAGGTGCGGCGCCAGCCGTGCCAGAGCCGTCGTTGAGATACCACTCTTGGTAAATCGGAAACCTAACTGTATGCCGTTATCCGGTTACAGGACAGGGCCTGGTGGGTAGTTTGACTGGGGCGGTCGCCTCCTAAAATGTAACGGAGGCGCACAAAGGTTCCCTCAGCACGAATGGAAACCGTGCGCAGAGTGTAAAGGCATAAGGGAGCTTAACTGTGAGACCTACAAGTCGAGCAGATGGGAAACCAGGTCTTAGTGATCCGACGGTTCCGTATGGTAGGGCCGAAGCTCAACGGATAAAAGTTACCCCGGGGATAACAGGCTAGTGAGATCCAAGAGTTCACATCGACGATCTCGCTCGGCACCTCGATGTCGGCTCGTCGCATCCTGGGGCTGGAGAAGGTCCCAAGGGTTGGGCTGTTCGCCCATTAAAGCGGTACGCGAGCTGGGTTCAGAACGTCGTGAGACAGTTCGGTCTCTATCCACTGTGGGCGTAGGAGATTTGAAGGGAGCTGCCCCTAGTATGAGAAGACCGGGGTGGACCAGCCGACGGTGTACCTGTTGTCGCTCCAGCGGCATCGCAGGGTAGCTGTGCTGGGCAGGGATAAGAGCTGAAAGCATCTAAGTTCGAAGCCCCCCCTAAGATGAGATCTCCCACTGGGTAACCAGGTAAGGCCCCTGGAAGATAACCAGGTAATAGGCGGTAGGTATAAAGGCAGCAATGTCAAAGCCGAACCGTACTAATCGGCCGAGGTCTTGACCACTCTGCCTGCTTCATTTTTATTCGAATCTGCACTGCAGATTCCACATCGCAGCTTTTTTTCGCCGCCTGCGGCGAAACGCCCTGTTTTGGGTAAAATGTCCTCGGTGCGGGTGGCCGCATCGGGATGGTTCTTATGTTGGTAAGACCGCAAGGTCTTTATCATCAACATAAAGAAGCCCGGAGACCGTTCGGTTCCTCCGGGTTTTTTGTTTTTCAGGGACAGTTCGGTATTATGTCTGAAGCCTGATCCGGGACTATTCGTCCTTTATCGCACCGATCAAAGTCGGAATCACAAGAAACAATAGCAACGCGGCCCGCCTTTCGGCGGGCCGGGAGATGGAAACTTTTTTTTTCGCAAAATGCCGCCTAGCCGTGGCACTTGCAGGGATTGCCGCCGCATCCGCATCCCGCGCCGCAGGAGCACCCTGTTTCATTCGCGCTTCCGGAACCGGCAGTCGAAGCCGCGCCTTGCGCGCTTTCCGCCGCAGCGGCGCAGACCGGACATTCGCCGCCCATGGATTCATGAAACGCATTCATGATCGCCGAATGCTCCGGCATTCCGCGCTCGTAGAATAGGATTTTGCCGCCTTTGCCTACCAGCACGACCGTGCGCGTGATATGCGGATCGCCGTTCTTGTACGCGCCGATTGCTTTCGAGACTTTGAATCCTTCATCCACGAAAATCGGGAATTGAAAATCCTGTTTCTCGATAAACCGGTTGTGCGATTCGGCATCCGCGTTGTTCACGCCGAACGGAAGAATCCCGTGTTCTGCAAACATTGCATAGTCGTCACGCACCGCACATAGCTGTTTGGTGCATCCAGGAGTCTCGTCGCCGGGATAAAAGATTAAAAGCACCGGCCCCGTTTTGTACAGCTCCTCGCTTTTGTATGTTTTGCCTTCGGAATCCTTCACCGCGAACGACGGCGCGGCGTCTCCTTTATTAAACGGAAGCTTGTCTTCGGCCGCAAGATCTTGCGATATAAGGAAAAACGCGATTAACAACAGCAGTATGAAACCGCCTACGATGCTTACCGATGCCATGCGGGGCACTTTTTGAGAAAAGCGATTCAACAACCTCACCGCCATAGATTTATTCGAATCCGGTTCCAGCCAAAAATTCTTCGGAACCGGTTTCGGCAATTGCTGATACCGGCATGCGGACTAGACTATCGTTTCCTATCTGCCAACTTATTTAATTTGCCGGCCAGCCCCTTTTCGCCAAGCGAAACCGGGCTGAAGCAGGTTGTACCCACGCAAAGATAAACCTTTGACTCGTCAGCCGCCGGAAAGACAAGGTCACCCAGCTTTATTTCAGATTTGCCGGAGTCGGTGTTCAGGAATCTAACAACTGTTCCGCGTGTTCCAAATCGTGCCAGCTCCACAAGCTCCTTTTCGTCGGGCTGCTTTCCGTCAGCCAAAACCACCACGAGCTTTGGATCGATTTCCTCTAAAGAGCGCAGAGCGAGATAGAACGGCGCGGCCATGTGGCCGTACTTCGCATATCCCGCGCTGGCAAACTCCAGAGCCCGCTTTGCCGATTCCGCGTATTTGGAATCTCCGGTAACGCGCGCTAGATCCGAAAGGAACCGCGCGGCTTCGCAGTTTTCCTCGAACGGTTTGCCGAGGAACAGCAAATTGCCCTTCGCTTTCGGATCGAACGGCTGGAAATAGTATCCCCCGGATTGTGTGTCTTCAAATAGCGAAATCACAGTATTCCCCATCTCGATCGCAGAATCCAGCCATTCGAGTTTTCCCGTGAATGCGTGGGCCTTTAAAGCAGCAATCCCATACGCCGTCTGATCGGAAAGCGTTGGTTTTTCCTGGTCATCTCTTTTCAGACTGTGCCTGATCCATCCATCCGCGGATTTCATTTTATCCGCTATGCCGGACAGCGTCCGCTCGCCTTTAATGACGTAGTCCCAGTTTTCTGTCGCCGCCCCGTATTCGATTAGTGCCGCGGCCATTTTCGCCGACCAGGTGGCCAGCACATCCTTGTCTATATGCGGAATGCCCAACTTACGCCTCTCCGCGTCTCCTTTCGGAAAGTACTCCTCGCCCGGCATAAACAGCGCGCTTGCGTCGTGGCTGCCAAGATCGGCGTCCTGGCTTGCCCAAAGCTCCCATTCCGGTCCGGAAAGCCAGTTTTCGACATACCGTACGATGTCGAGACATACATCCTTTGCCCACGCGTCATCCGTTAACTGCCAGTAATGCAAGTAATTCAATAGCAAGTTCGCCTGATCACCCAGCATTTTCTCGTAGTGCGGCGTTTTCCATTGTCGGTCCACGCTGTACCGGAAAAATCCGCCCCAGACCGGATCGATTATTCCGCGCTGCTTTTCCAACGTTAGTGAAAGCGTGTCGCGGATAATCTTGTCTTCTCTATCCGACAAAATCGCCATCAACGTTTCCGCAACCGCGGGCTGTGGGAACTTCGGTTTGAAACCGTTTTCCTCTGCGCCGAATCCGCCGTACTGCTCGTCGAAGCTGTCGAGGATCGCGCCGGTAAGGCGGAGCGATACGGCGTGTGCATCCGGAAGATTGCCCGAAGCGGCCGCGGTTTCCGCCTGTGCCAGAAATCCCGCGCGCTGCGCCGCCACCTTGCCGGCGATATCGTCCTTTTGTTCCTCGTAGGCTTCCAAAACCTGCTGCATCCAGTCCATCATGCGATCCGGCGGAACGTAGGTCAGGCTTGCCAACGTCTCGCCGCTTTGAAGAAGTATCGCTGTTGTCGGCCATCCGCCGCTGATGTACGCTTTTTCAACCTCCGGATGCCTGTCCGCGTCCACCCTAATCGCAACAAAGTGCTTGTTAATAAAGTCGATCACTTCCGGCGTGGAATAGGTGGTCTCGTCCATCACATGGCACCAGTGACACCACGGCGCGGTCAAGTCAAGCAGCAGCAGCTTGCCTTCTTGCTTCGCCCGCTCAAACGCTTCTTCTCCCCAATCCATCCAATTGATTTCATGATCCCGCTTGTTTCGCACCGGACTTGCCGCCAGACCTTCCAAGTAGCCCGCGCCAGGCCCCGATACCTTGTTTTCTACCGACACTTTCGCACCGCCTTTGTTTCGCCCGCCGAAATCGAGCGCGATAATCCCCCGCCTTCCGGCGTACCACATTCCCGCAAGAACGAGTATTGCCGCGGCCAGCGAGAACGCGGCCAGCTTCTTCCTGCTGGAGTGTCCAGGATTTGTTTGCGTAAGATTTACGGTCACTTAGCATTAATACCCGGACGGCTCCGCGTATATCGCCGGGTACGATTTACGTACGTGACTGCTACACTTTCCTTATGCCAACGGATCGCAAGCTTGCAATTGTCACCGGAGCGTCGCGCGGCATCGGATTCGCGATAGCGCGGCGGATTGCCGCGGAATATTCCGACGTCGTGATTACCGCGCGTACCGAAAACGCGGCCGAAGAAGCCCGCACGCGGCTCCTCGCACTTGGATTCGAAGCGAGCACATTCGCTCTCGACCTTAACGACGAGGCCGCCGTCGAATCCTTTTTCGCAGCTGTCTGCGGCAATAAAGGCCGCTTGGATTATCTGGTCGCCAACGCGGGGAAATACGCTTCCGGCTCGCTTGAATCGACTCCGGCGGACGAGCTGGACCGGATGTACCGCGACAATCTTCGCTCTTCGTTCCTTACATTGAAGCACGCCGCGCCCTTTCTCAAGGCCGCGCGCGGCAGCGCGGTCGTGGTTTCCAGCGTAAGCGGACTGAAACCGAGCTCGTCCCACGCTTACGCAGCGATGAAAGCGGGCGTTTCCCACCTGGCGCGTTCGTACGCGCTCGAACTCGCACCGCACGGAGTACGCGTCAACGCAGTCGCCCCCGGCTATACCGAAACCGAAGCCGTGATCGAGTACGCCGGTGAAAGGTGGAGCGATACCGCCGCCCGCGCCGCTTCCAAAATCCCGCTCGGCAGGCTCGGCCGACCGGATGAAATCGCTTCGGCGGTCTGGTTTCTGCTCTCGCCCGAGTCGTCGTTCGTTACAGGCGCCGTCCTTCCGGTGGACGGCGGCACGCTGCTTTAGGCCTGCTCTTCCTTTAGCGCCGCGGCCCTCTCGCGCTTGTACTCTCCCTCCCACGTGGCGGAAGTGTCGATTCGCACGACGTTTACGGTTCGCAGCCGTCCCGCCAGGGTCACCTCCTCCTTCGGCGTGAACTTGACGCCTTTCAGCTCCGGCTTGGCCAGCTTCCACGTCGCCTCGGTAAGAATCACACGGTTGTTTCGTTCGAAAGAAGCCAGCCTGGACGCTACGTTAACGGTGTCGCCTATCACTGTCGAGTTCATTACCTGGCTCTGCACCCCCACGTTGCCGAATGTCACTATCCCGCTGTCCAGGCCGATCCCCACGTAGAATTCCTCTTCCAGCCACCTTGCGCGCTCCCTGTTGTGCTCGCGCAGCTCTTTCATTATGTCGATCGACGCGCGCACCGCGTTGGCGGCGTTCGCCCGCTTGCCGCTCTCGCGCTTGAATACCGCCATTAGCCCGTCGCCAAGGAACTTGTCAACTTGCCCGCGATGCCGGTTTATCACGCGCGCGAACCTTCCCATCAGCTTGTTCAGCTCGGCCAATACTTCATCGGGATTGTGCGATTCCGCGAAAATCGTGTAGTGGCGGATGTCCAGAAACAGAACCGTCAAAAATTCCTGCCGCGCCTTCATCGCCTCGGACATGTCGCCTTGCAAGGCGCGCACCACCAGATCGCTTGGGAGAAAGTGCCAGATGTCCTGAACATTCATGAACCTTTTCAGATAAAAATCCAGCTCCTCGACAAGGTTCCGAATCTGGAACAGGTTGTTGTTGGACAAGCGCTCCGAGCTTATCCGGAAGAGACGAAAGAATATGCTCGTGTAGCGATCCATAAAGTCCAAAAGCACATCGCCTTCAACGGTGAACAGGATCAAATCGCTTTTCGCGCGGACGGTCGCAGTCGCTGGGCACTGCAGGATTATGCCGATCTCGCCGAAGAACTCGCCCCGGCCGAGGGATGCGATCTTGAGGCGCCTCGGACCGATGGATTTGAACACGTCCGCGCGCCCGTGGTAAATGAAATGGATTTTCGTGGATGGCTGGCCTTCGTGGAGGATGTACTCTCCGTCCGGCGGGGCGACCACCTTAACCTTTGAAACGAGGTCGCGCAGGTCTTCGCCGGTCAAGTCCGCGAAGATATCGAACGACAAAAGCTCGCGGGCGATTTCCCGGGGCGTTAGCTCGGCAATTTTCTTCTGCAATGCGTCACCTCACGGTTCGCGGCGGCGGGTTAGATTATACGCGCGGCCGGGCTGCGGGGCAAGCGGAAAGTTTCAGCGCCGTTTAGTTTGCACCTATCCGACTTATTATGCTTCTTGACGTTTTTCCTCGATGAGGGCAAACGAAATTACTATCTCCAAAATGCCGAATTGCCATCCCGCTGGATTGCAAACATATTGAGATGGGCTGGCCAGGCAGTTAAGAGCCATTTTTGGGCTGACACCAGCTTGCACTTTTAACCTCTCAATGGCGGAGCGAAAACCGGCGCGAGCATCTCACTCCCGGCGCGGGCGGTTGGAATGTGATTGCTTGAAGCCGTTACCGATTTTGCGTGGCGGGCGGCTGTGTGATAAAATTTCTGCCCCGCCGTCGGGCGGTGGCTCAGCCCGGTTAGAGCGCAGCGTTCGGGACGCTGAGGTCGGGAGTTCAAATCTCCCCCGCCCGATTTGTTCATCCTTCCATTGATTAATTCCTTTATGCTTCGGTAGGAGCGCGTTTCGCGCTATTCGATTCCGTGGGTCAGCGTGATCGGGAATCCCTCGGTTATCGCCTTCTGCACGGCGCATTTTTCCAAAAACGCGATGAACTTCTCCCGCTGGCCTTCGGGAAGCATCGTTGGATACCTGACGTGGATGGAGAGGCTCTGTACCTGGGTCGTGCGCGGATCCTGGTCGTACTCAAGGCTAATCCTGAATCCGTCCATGGGAATCTCGTGGCGCGCGCAAAAAAGCTCCGCGTACATGCTCTTGCACAAGCCTATCGAAGCCACGAGATATTGCCCCGGAGTGGGCGCGGCGTCCGGTCCGCCGACATGCTCCGGTTCGCTCGCGAGAAACGTGTGGCCCGGGACGACGGCCTTGAAAGTGAGCTTGCCCACGCGTGATATTTCGATTTTCTTCGACATATGCAGTATCCTTACTGGAACTGAAGACTAAATCACCTTCGACACCTCGCTTGTGCCGTCCTCTCGCTTTTCCAGCAAGTATACGGCACCGCGCTTCAGGGGCGTGTCATCGGTGATTCCGAGCATCTGGTTGAGCAGATCGCGGCGAAGGTATTTCTTGCGCGTGTTCTTGTACTCGACAGCGTTTATTATGCTTATCTCGATAAGATCCTTCAGCTTGCCTTCGATGGTCACCATTTCGAGATTTGGATTTTTGGCAAAATCTATGCGCATAATCGCGGACTTGGTCGAGTCGCTCTGCTTGATAAGCGCCTTGATCTTTTCCCTTGCCTGCTCTATTTGGTCAGTGTATTTTCTAAGTAGCCGATCGAAATTGTTGACGCTCGGATCGGCAGCGCTTATAACAGCGAAATCCGCCGAGCAATGCCAAAGCCCGCCGAATTCGCGAATCAGCTGGATCGCGCTGAAGTTTGGATACTCGTAGTGGTCCGACCAGATCTCGCGGATTCCGCGAGCGGTCCAATCGGACAGCGACTCGTAAAACTCCATCGGCGCGAAGCAAATCGGGCAATCCATCCTGACACCTCGACTGAATTATAGCCCAACTGCCTGATTGGGGGCGATTTCAGCCTTGACGGACGCGCCTGCCGCCGTTACCATTCTTCCGTGGCAAAAATCCTCAAACTGCCCCAAAGCGAAATAGACAAAATATGCGCCGGCGAGGTTGTCGAACGTCCCGCGAGCGTCGTGAAAGAGCTTGTGGAGAACGCTCTGGACGCGGGCGCGCGTCGCATTGAAATCGAAATCGAGGACGGAGGGAAAGGCAAAATAGTTGTAACCGACGATGGAAGCGGAATCGCCGAGGACGAAATACCGGCGGCATTATCCCAGCATTGCACAAGCAAAATCGAGCGCGCAGCCGACCTCACGCGAAAGCACACCTTGGGCTTTCGCGGCGAGGCGCTTTACAGCATTGCCGCCATTTCCAAGCTGAAATTGACATCCAGGCGCCAACACGATTCCACCGGTTCATTTGTTTACGCGGAGGCGGGAGAAACCGTGGATTCGGGCAAACTGGCCTACAATCCCGGGACTTCGGTCGAAGTGACCGACCTTTTTTTCAACACGCCCGTCCGGCGGAAATTCCTAAAAGCGAAAAGCACCGAGGTGAATTTCATTACGCAGCTGTTGCTTGAATATGCTCTAGCATATCCGGAGGTTGCGTGGCGGTTCGCTTCGGAAGGACGCGAGGTTTTTGCCACGCGCGGCGACGGCTCGATTGCAGAAGTGCTTGTGAAACTCTTCGATGCGGAGGCGGCGCGCGAGGTGCTTGAAGTGAATTATGCCCACACGCCCGGAATTCGCGCAGAGGATACAATCGAAGGCAAGGCTATCTCGCTCGGTATCAAAGGCGTCATCGCGAAGCCGCAATTTCACAGGAGCACCCGAAGCGGCCAGCACTTTTTCGTGAACAGGCGGCCTGTGCGCAACAAGCTGTTTTTTCGCGCCGTTGACGATGGTTTCCGCGAGCATATGAGTCCCGGCAAGCACGGGCTATGCGTGCTTTTATTAGACGTGCCTCCTTCGGAAATCGACGTAAACATCCATCCGTCCAAGTACGAAGTGGACTTCAGCAATACCCAGCAGATTTACGGGCTGATGACTGCAGGAATAAAACGCGCGCTTGCTGAAGGAGCTGCGGACCGGAAAGCAAAGCTTGCAAAGATTTTCCGGTTCGACGAGATACCGGCGCCGGTCGAGCATTCGCCGCTTGACGTGCCCGAATCTGTGGAGTTGGCAGCGGATTTTGTTGAAGGCGCGATTATCGACTTTGCTGCCGGAAAGTCGATTCAAAAGGACGGCGAATATTCGCGACTTCCCGATTTCGAAACTGCGGGGTCGCGCATGCGAGCGGTGCCGCTTTACACTCTTTCGGCCGAGAAAGAACCGGAAATTGAAGAAAACACAAGCGATGTACCATCGCGTAGCTTTGCGATCGCCTCGACGGGGTCTGCCGCCTCTTTTGCGGAAATGGAACTGGATATAAAAAAAGCAATTATTGTAGGTCAAGTGGCAAATACATATATAGTGCTGCTGGGAGAAGATGCCGTTTACCTTATAGACCAGCATTCGGCTCACGAGCGCATTATTTTCGAGGGGATTTACCGCCAGATGACCGCCCGGTCCGAGGGCGTGGACCGCCAGACGCTCGTTTTTCCGATGCTGCTTTCGATCAGGCCCGACCAGGCAAAGGCCGCCGAAGGATATTTGACGGTGCTTAACCGACTGGGTTTCGGCGCTGAGGTCTTCGGCGAGGATACGCTTTTGTTGAGGGAGGTTCCCGCTCTGCTGGCTGACAGAATAAGCCCCGATATTTTTCGCCTTATTGTGGACGAATTGCTTGTTGGCGGCGTGGAGCGAAGTTATAATGAAATGGTCAAGCATGCCGCAGCGACGGCTGCTTGCAAGGCGGCCGTTAAGGCCGGCGATCCGCTTGGCAGTGAAGAAATGTCCTCGCTAGTGAAAAGTTTAACGAACGCCGAGGACACATTCAGCTGTCCTCACGGACGTCCGACCGTGATTCGGCTAGATGTCAAGGAGATCGGGCGGATGTTCCGCCGCACGTAATGGAATCTGGCAGCATCGCATTCGACACTTCGAAAATCCGGGCGCAGGTTCACGAGTTGTTTTCCAAACTCGCGCCTGTTTACGATCTAGGCAACGACCTCATAAGTTTCGGCCTTCACAGAACTTGGAAGCGCAGCGCGATCGCGGCTTCTGGCAAGCTTGTACCCGGTGCCTGGATGCTTGACATCTGCACTGGAACGGGCGATCTTGCGTTTTTGGCAAAAAGAATGTGCCCGGGTGCGGACGTAACAGGCCTGGATTTTTCGGAATCCATGCTTGCTGTGGCAAGAAAGCGGGTGGCCAAGAGCAGTGCGGAATTCCGCCCGGGATTCGTTTTCGGCGACGCGACAGACTTAACCGGGATTCCGGATTCGAGCGTGGATCTTGTCACAGTCGCGTTCGGGCTAAGGAACATTCCCGAGCGGCAAAAGGCCGAGCGCGAAGTCGCCAGGGTTCTGAGGCAGGACGGTGCGTTCGTAGTGCTGGATCTCGGCAGGCCGGTGTCGCCATGGCTTTCTCCTCTGTTCGCGTTTTATTTTTGGATTGTGATGCCCATCTTTTCGTTCTTTTTCACCGGCGATCCGAAAAAGTACCTGTGGCTGATCAAGTCGCTAAAGAGGTTTCCGCGCGAAAGGGAGCTTGCCGCGGAGCTGATAGGCTCCGGTTTCGGCGAGGTTGAAGTTCGGAGATTCTTCCCTGGAGCGGTATCGCTTCATATCGCACGAAAAAGGCGCACAGTGGAGAAGGAGGCGTAAGGGGGAATATGTCGTCCAAAGAAACTACTCCGGTAAAGCGCAAGCGGAACGTGGATCTTGACCAGATTCCGTACAGCACGATTACCAGGCTTACGCAATATTTGCGCGTTGTCGAAAAGCTGGACGAGCTTGGCGTCAGCAACATTTCCAGCGCCGAGTTGTCCGAAGAAACCAAAATAAACAGCTTCCTGGTCAGAAAGGATCTGTCTTATTTCGGCGAATTTGGAACCCGCGGCGTTGGATACGAAATTCCGATACTCCGCCGCGAAATCAGGCACATACTCGGGCTTAACAGAAAACACAAAACCATCGTGGTTGGGGCCGGCAACCTGGGGAGAGCGCTTGTGCATTATCGGGGATTCCTGGACAAGGGATTCGAAATTTGCGCGGTTTTCGACAGCGATCCGGACAAGATCGGCAGGCAGCTGGAGGAGTTTTACATACAGAGCGTGTTCAATCTTGAGGAGTATCTTCAAAGTCACCAGGAAATAGCGATCGGAATAATCGCCGTTCCGTTGACGTCCGCGCAGTTCATCGCGAACCTTCTCGTCGCCAACGGAATACAGGGAATTTTGAATTTCGCGCCGGTCGCGCTGGAAATTCCGCCGGATGTGGTCTATGTGCCCGTGGACTTGACCACTCACTTGGAAGTCATCAGCTTTTACATCACTCATCCGGGCGCATACAGGCCGTCAAAGCTTGAGTAAATATCCGGCCTAAATGGGGTTGTCCGAAACTCCGAACAGATCCAACAGCCGGTTTAAATCGTCATCCGAGTAATAACGTACGGTGATGGTCCCGCCTTCCTTCAATGGCTTCAGCGTGACTTTCGTGCCAAGCCTTTTTTCAAGGCTGTCCAGCATTGGACGCATCCGCTTTTCGAAGGCGCCGCCTGTTTCGCCGAATGCCGTTTCACGGAGTTTTTTTCCCGCCGCTTCCGTTGCTTGCATTGCTCGCACGGCGTTTTCCACTTGGCGCACGGATAGCTCGTAATCCACCGCTTTTTGCGCCAGCTCAACCGCCGCTGCTTCAGGAAGCGCAAGGAGGGCGCGCGCGGCTCCGGAGGATAGCTCGCCGCTTCGCACGAAATCCTGAACCTGCCTGGGAAGCTCCAGTAGTCGCAGCGTGTTGGCGACGGCGGATCTGGAAAGCCCTATCTTGTCTGCGGTTTCCTGCTGGGTCAGGTTCGTATCCCTAAGCGCCTTGAGTCCTTCCGCCAGGTCCATCGGATTCAAATCTTCGCGCTGGACGTTTTCGATCAGTGCAAGCGTCAGTCTGTCGCCTTCCGGAACTTCGGAAACTATGCATGGCACTTCCGAAAGCCCGGCAAGCTTTGCGGCGCGCAGCCTGCGCTCGCCCGCGACAAGGGTGTATCCGTCCGAATCGCGCGTGACAAGCAGCGGTTGCAGAAGGCCGCGGCTTTTTATGGACTGTGCAAGCCTGAGGAGTGATTCCTCTTCGAACCTGGCCCGCGGCTGGTGGGGATTCGGTTTTATTTTTTCAACGTCGATATATGAAATGGATCCTTCGCCTCGATTTGCGGAGATCGGAGCGGCCGATGCCGGAGATTCCACGGTGCTTGTAGGAGCGGATGGCGCGGAAGGAAGCAAAGCTTCCAGGCCGCGGCCAAGCGCCTTGCGTTTGCGGAGCGAGTCACCTCCCGGCTTTCCGGTTTCGGTCATCTGGCAAGAACCTCTTTGCATAGATCGATATACGCCTGAGCTCCCGGATTGTCCGGCGCGTATTCCACGACGGGAACACCGTAGCTTGGGGCTTCCGCCAGGCGAACCGATCGCGGGATCGGCGTTTTGAAAAGCAGTCCTGGGAAATGATGGCCAAGCTCGTCCAGAACTTCCCTGGCCAGGTTTGTCCGGCCGTCGAACATGGTGGCGACTACGCCGGTAACGCGCAGCATCGGATTCGGCCCGGATTGAATGGTTTTGACGGTTTCGGTGAGTCTTGCAATTCCCGCGAGACTCAGGAACTCGCACTGCACAGGGATTACCACCTCGTCTGCCGCGACCAGACAGTTGATTGTTATCAATCCGAGGGACGGCGGCGTGTCCAAAATCGCAAATTCCGGCCGCATTTTCGAAGAATCGATGCTGATCTTCAACCTTTGCTCGCGCGAATCAACGTCTACCAATTCGACTTCGAGGCCGGAAAGATGTTTTGTAGCACGGACAAGCTTGAGATTTGGAAATTGTGTATCCACTGAGACGTCTTCCAACCGAGCCTTTTCGGTGAACAGCTTGTAACTGGATTCGCGGAGCGGGTCGGTCATATCCGCTTCGTAGTAACCTACCCCGGTGGTGGCGTTTGCCTGGGGATCGCAATCGATCAGTATCGTGTCATGCCCAAGCTGGGCCAGTCCGGCCGCGAGATTGACGGCGGTTGTGGTTTTGCCTACTCCGCCTTTCTGGTTTGCGAGGGCGATGACGCGCACGGCCGGATTATATCACGGAAGTATTGCCCGAATGGTGTTGTTCATGACGGTTTTGCCGCATAAATAAAGGAGTTTTTGCCTTTGTAATCCTTGAATTCGATAGACTTTTGAAGCGTGTACCGGCATGCCGAGAAGTCTTGCGGTTTCGGCTCCTCCGGCAAAAACCCTGCAAAAACGTGTCCCGCGCAGCCGAGCTCCAACGCGAGGCCGGCGGCGCGCTCCAGATGTGCAAACGCCCTGTGAAATACTAAGTCAAATGCGCCGCGGAAGTTGTCCGGCACGCGCTTCAAATGCCTGTTTTCCACAAATGCGTTTTGAAGCTCCATAGCAAGAATGCAGTTTTGAAGATAAGCGGCTCGATTATCGCTTGATTCGAAAAGAGTGAACCTGCCTTTCGGGCACATTGCCGCCACGACGAGGCCTGGAAATCCGTTGCCGGCGCCCAGGTCGGCCGCCTCGCCTTCGAATTCCGCCCCGACCATGAATCCGAGCAGCACGGATTCCCAAACGTGCTTTGCGCAAATCTCAGAAGAAAGAGTGATGTTGGATAGACCCAGCATATCGTTATACCGGAGCAATTCGCACACAAGAGATTTGACCTCGCCTTGCGGCCAGTTACCCCGCCATCCGAGCTCATCGAGCCTGTCCCGAACGGCCGAATAGTCTGTGGGGGAAGAACCTGAAATCGGGAGCTTTTCCACGACGCGATTTTAGCAAGCCAAGGTTACAGACCTTTAAGCCTCAGGCGCACCTGTTGCTCGGTCGCGACCGGCTCGAGGCGCGTGATCGAGACAATGTTGATATTTACCCGGCCGCCGCGCCAGTTGCCGCCGCTGCGCTCGCTTGCGGCCTCACCCTCGACAACAATGAAATCGTCGTAGCATTCCACGATGGTCACGCCGTTGTAATGCGTGCCGCCGTTTCCGGTAATATTGAGAAGCGTACCGTCGCTTCTGTATTTATCTACCAGCCTGGACATGAAGCAATCCTCCGCGAATATCGGGAGCAGCAATTGTACAATAACTATGCACCGTCATTTAAAAAGATTCTTGATGAAACTTAGGACACACGTTGTCCCATTTTGTTGCCATAGGCGAATCGGCCGGGAAAATCCTTGGTACAATCCGGCGCTATGTCAAGCTCAATCAGGCTATCGTTTATGGGTGCGG
Organism: bacterium; assembly: GCA_039961635.1. Taxonomy (NCBI): domain Bacteria; species bacterium. The sequence goes on along the minus strand of JABRWB010000027.1, from coordinate 29,155 downwards.
CTGGGACGGTCACCGGCAGCTCGCACCTGTTCAACACGGGCGTCGGCAAGGTGATGGTGGATTGCGGGATGTTCCAGGGGCCGCGCGAAATAGAACAGCGCAATTTCCTGGGTTTCGGCGTCGCCCCTTCCGATGTGGATTTTCTAGTGCTTACGCACGCGCACATAGACCACATCGGCCTAGTTCCGCGTTTTGTCAGGCTCGGTTTCAACGGCACCATTCTCTGTACTCCCGCGACGCGTGAGCTTGCCGAAATTTTGCTGCTTGACTCCGCGCACATTCAGGAGCGCGACGCAGAGTATTCACGGAAGAGGAACGTCGAGCGCGATCGCGTGCAGAGCGCCGCTCTGTATACCGCGGATGACGTGATGCGGGCGATGCGGTTGTTTAAAACCGCCGAATACGAGGAGCCGTTTGAGCTGTCGCGGCACATATGCGCGCGGTTCCGCGACGCGGGACATATTCTCGGAAGTTCATCGGTGGAACTGACGGTTAGAACTGCTCACGGCGGGGCGCGCATCGTCGCGTCCGGGGACATAGGCCAACCGGGCAGCGTGATTTTGAAAGATCCGAAGCCGTTCGAACGTGCTGATTACCTGCTTATGGAAAGTACGTACGGCGACAGGCTGCATGAAAATTTGGATGACAGAAAAAGGCTTTTGGCGGACGAAATCGAGCGGATTTTGGACTCCGGCGGTCCGCTGATAATCCCCGCTTTCGCCGTCGGGAGAACGCAGCAGCTTCTGTACATGCTCGCGGAGTTGCGCAAGGAAAATCCGCGATGGCCGGAGTTTCCTGTTTTCGTAGATTCGCCGCTCGCATCAAAGGCGACGGCTATCCTCGAATCGCACCCCGAGTGTTTCGACCGCGAAATGGCCGCCATGCTTGGCCGCGGCGTCAATCCGTTCCACGCGCCATGGCTGCGGTTCACCGAAGGCGTGGATGAATCCAAAGAGCTTAACTTCATGCGCGAGCCGCGGATTATCATCGCGGCGTCGGGCATGTGCACCGCCGGCCGTATCAGGCACCATCTGGCGAATCACCTGGCGGATAAAAAAGCGTCAGTGCTTTTCGTCGGCTACCAGGCTCACGGAACGCTAGGGAGGATGTTGAAGGAAGGGGCGAAGGAAGTAACGCTTTTCGGCGAAGTGGTGAAAGTCAAGGCGAGGATCGCGGAAATCGGCGGTTTTTCCGCGCACGCGGATCAGGCGGGCCTGCTGGGTTGGCTCGAAGCGATGGAAGAGCCGCCGCGCAACGTCTACCTGGTTCATGGCGAGCCGGATGCCGCGGCCGTGCTGAAAACAAAGGTCGAGGGACTTGGGATTTCATGCCATGTCGCCGAAGAGGACGAGACCGTTACGCTTCCGTTCACCAGGTCGGTTCGGGTGGCTCCCGCGGCGAAAGAGCCGGCGGCAGAGCCCGCGCCCGCGCCGCGGGCCGCGCCCGCGTTCGCGCTCGCTGGCCCCGCGCATCCGGGTGACAGCGCGCAAAACAGGATTTCTCGATATCTTCGTTGGCTCGACAAGGAGGTTAACGATGCGAAGTTCGTCATTAGCGAAATCGGTGCGGAACTTCCTTCTTGGCTTGCGGATCCATCGCTTCCGCTGCCGCCGGAGCAAAGCGCGGCGGTTGTTTGGGATGACGCCCTTGACAAAGTTTTGCCGCTGGTTTACGCAATCGTGCAGGGATACGAAGCGACGGCTTCTAACGTCTCTACCGACGCTGTCAAGGGCGAGTCGGCATCGGGGGATCTTGTGGAATTTGGAATCGCGCTCGAGGAATTGGCTCGAAAGTACAGGCGCAAAGTGTTGTCCGAATTGGATTAGCCGGCAAGCGTAACTGGTACCCGGAAATTTCCTTTTGATTGGATAAACCCATCATGCTTTTCGATGGGTATAATAGGCACTCCCGGTCGGAGAACAAGGCGTCGGAACCGCCGCGCAGGTTCTTTATTTCTTGATTTCCGAAAGGGAGTAAGGAGTCTTCCAATCGTGCTTTTTGATCCGGCATCCGTGCTGGCGTTGTCTTTGGGTCTCGCTGTGGCGCTAGCCGCTACACCTCTTGCCGCGAAAATCGCTCGGAAGCTGAAGATAGTTGACAAACCGAATTCCTCGATTAAGACCCACTCGCGGATAGTTCCCTATCTCGGCGGAATCCCCATATTTCTTGGCGCGATCTTGCCGCTCGCTCTGCTCGCAGCGCTTGGTATCATTCTGCCCTCGCCGTCGTTTCTTGGATTGGTCGTGTGCGGTACTTCGGTCTTAGTCGCGGGACTCATTGACGATATCAAGACCGCGGAAGTATCGCACCGGCTGTTCTTCCAAATTGGGATTTCGATATTGGCCGCCGCGACGGGGCTTAGAATGGAGCTTCCGTTTCTGCATTCATTTGGATTGGAAGGCTGGCCTTATTACGCTTTGACGTACTTTCTTAGCGTATTCACCTTTGTGGGGATTATCAACGCGTTCAACATAATAGATATCCTCGACGGATTCGCTGCAGGGGTGGCAGTATTCGCCGCCGTTACCTTAAGCATTATGTCTTCGCTTTCAGGGCAGGGCGGGCTGGTAGTTCTGGGCGGGCTTGCGGTCGCAGGCGCCGCGCTGGGTTTTCTCCGTTACAATTATCACCCCGCCAAAATTTTCATGGGGGATGCGGGAAGCACGTTTTTGGGATTCATGCTGGCCGGACTGGGTATGCTTTACACGCAAGGCGCAACCAATCCGGTTGCGGTTTTCACACCGCTTGTAGTGCTGGCGATTCCCATATTCGACACGCTTTATGTTATGTACCTTCGCCGGAAAAAGGGGATGAGCCCCCTAGCGGGAAGCAAGGATCATTTCGCTCTCAGGATGATTGCGCTCGGAATAGACCGTAGACTGACCGTTGACTATATTTACGCTATGGCCGCCGCGCTTTCGGTATTCGCAATAGTGATGCAGGAACTTGAACCGATTTACTTTTTGTTAGTTTTCGCCGCGATCGCATTGTCATTTGTCGGATTCGGGCACGCGCTTTGCGTAGCCGTGGACGTGCCGGTGCCCGTTGAATACGTAGAGAAAAACGGCGGCGTTTCCGGAGACAGGTGTTGAGCGGTCCGGTTTTAATCGCGGGCGCCGGCCTGGCTGGGTTATCTGCCGCATATCACTTGGAGCAAGCGGGCAAAGGCGATTATTTGCTTCTGGAAGCGGAGTCGCGTCCTGGCGGACTCGTAAGAAGCGAGCGAATCGCGGGATTCACGTTCGATTACACCGGCCACCTTCTGCATATCAAAAGCGATTACATGCTTAAGCTCATGCAAAAGCTTTGCGGCGACGAGATGTTTTTGCAGGACAGGTCAAGCAAAATAATAATCGGAGATGCCGTGACGGACTATCCGATTCAAGTGAACACTTTCGGCCTGCCGCCGGACGTGATCAAGGAATGCCTGCTTGGGATTATCAAGGCGAAATACGAAAGCGGCATCGATAGAATCGAATCGTTCGAGGATTGGATACTGAAAAGCTGCGGTGAGGGCGTAGCCAAATGGTTTATGTATCCTTACAACGAAAAAATGTGGACCGTACATCCGCGGGAGATGACTTGCGATTGGATGGGCGGATTCGTGCCGGAACCTTCTGTCGAGGCGGCGATTGACGGAGCCATCCGTCCCCCATCGGCGAAAATCGGATACAACGCGCAGTTTTGGTATTCGAAATCGGGCGGGATCGAAGTGCTCGCGCGGGGATTCCTTCCTCATATAGCGCCACCGAAGTTGAACACGCGGATTGAAAAAATCGACATCGTTGGCAAGCGCGTTTATGCGGGCGGAGATTGGATTGATTACGGAACGCTGATTTCCACATTGCCGGTGACCGTGCTCGTCGAGATGATGGGCGAAGGCGCGCCGCCTGAAGTGCGGTTGGCGGCCTCTAAACTCAAAGTTGCAGGGATTTACAGCATCAACTACGGAGTGCGAGGTGAGCCCGATGGCCTGCGGGAAGGCACGCATTGGTATTACACTCCCGGCGAGGATCTGGTATTCCATCGCGTCGGATTGCCTTCGAATCTGGCTGATTCAATGACTCCAGCCAAAGGACATTTCAGCCTTTGCGCCGAGATAAGCTATAGCGAATATAAGCCAATTTCACAAGCAACTGTTGCGGAGCAAACGCTGGATGGTTTGCGGCGCATAGGATTGCTCACTGCCGATGACGAAATACTGGTGGAAAGGGTTCTCGACCTTCCGTACGCTTATGTGATTTTTGATAGAAACAGAGCGAGCGCACTCGATTCCGTGTTCCGGTTTCTGAACGAAAGCGGTATAATGAGCATCGGCCGGTACGGGACTTGGTCTTACTCCACAATGGAGCAGGCGATCCTGGACGGACGCGATGCGGCTTGCCGGATCGCGGGGAGCAAGGAATCTTGAGCGGTGACACGGCATCGTTACTCGAAAAGTCCCGGGATGAGCCCGGGCAGGTTGTCGCGCGCAACGGCAAACTGAAACTCAAGCGCAAGTTCAAGGTTGTGCACATAATCACGCAGCTTGAGCTTGGAGGCGCCCAGCGCAATACCTTGTTTACGGTGAAGAATCATGACCGCGAGCGATACGAAGTTTTCCTGATCACCAACAATCTCGGGATGCTCAACGGAGAAGCCCAGGCCATCCCCGATATGGAACTGCTGATCGTTCCTCAAATGGGGCGGGAAATAAGACCGATTGCTGACTTGGCCACCGTGCGGCAATTGACCTCGATGCTTTCCCGAATCAAGCCGGACATCGTGCACACTCATTCCTCAAAAGCCGGCATCGCGGGCAGGTGGGCGGCACGCAACGCGCGCGTCCCGATAATCATACACACCGTTCATGGCTGGCCTTTTCATAGATTTCAAAGCGCAACAAAGAACTTTATATACACGGTTCCGGAGCGGATTTGCGCGCATTTCACAGACAAAATAATCACGGTATCCAAGGCCGACATCGAAAAAGGATTGCGAGCGGGCATCGGCAAGCGCAATCAGTACACGACAATCCGCAGCGGAATCGACTTCAATCTTTTCGAGGCCGGGGGAGGGTGCTCGAGCGGACCCGCAATGCGCGAAAAGCTTGGCATTTCGCCCGATGATTTCGTGGTCAGCCAGGTCAACAGCTTCAAGCCGGGGAAAAACAATCTCGGACTGGTCGAAGTCGCCGCAAAGGTAGTTCCTGTTGTGCCGAATGCCAAATTCGTAATTGTTGGCGACGGGGTGCAGCGCCCGCTTGTCGAGGCTAAAATAAGAGAGCTTAATCTCGAGAAGAATTTCATCTTGACCGGTTGGCAAAAGGACATCGAGCCGTACATTTCGGCGGCGGATGTGGTGACGCTCACGACTTTCCACGAGGGGCTTCCACAAGTTTGCGCGCAGGCCATGTGGTGCCGCAAACCGATGGTGATGAACGCGGTGGACGGCATCCCCGAAGCGTGCATCAACGGCCAGACGGGTTTCCTTGTGCTTCCGGGCAACACAGACGACTTCGCAAAAAAACTTTGCCTTCTTGCGGGCGATCCCGTTCTTCGCGCGAAATTGGGGGAACAGGGACGCGCGATGGTCTATCCGGAATGGGATGCGATGAAAATGGTCGAGCGGATCGAGTCGGTTTATTTCGAGTTGCTGCTCGAAAAAGGGCTTCTAAATGGAGCGATTCAATCCGCGAAATGCGCCGCCGCGGGCGCGCCGGGTCCCCTTCCGAAATGATCTTCGAAGTAACCCGCAGTTAGCTTTGCAAAGTAAATCATCCGCTGCGTCGTGTTTATTCCGTGGCTGTCTTCGGGGAAAACGAACATGTCGAAGTTTTTCCCCTTGTTTATCAACTCGTCTGCGAGCAGCATGAAATCCTGCACCATCACGTTGTCGTCCATCATTCCGTGAACCATCAGCAGATTGCCCGCAAGGCCGTCCGCGTACGTGATCGTAGCGCTTTTTTTATACGCTTCTTTGTTGTCTTTGGGATCGCCTAGCCGCTGGGTGCTGTACCAGTGGTTGTAATTTGCCCAGTCGTTGACCGCGGCCATTGCCACGCCGGCTTTCCACACACCCGGCGAGCGCAGCATGCTCATGTTGGTTTGGAAGCCGCCATAGCTCCAGCCCCAAATGCCGGCTTTTTCTGTATCAAGAATTCCGCTTCGTTCCAAATAAGCTAGACCCGCGCGCGCGTCCGAATCCTCGAGTTCGCCAAGCCTTCCAGCCACGTCGACGCGCCATTTCCTGCCGTACCCGCTTGAACCTCGGTAGTCCACGACCAGCACGGCGTATCCAAGAGTGTCAGCCATGTAAATGTGCATCGCGTCCAGCCACGACAGACGCTCGATGCAATCCTGCGCATAGCCCGCACCATGAATGTATATCACCACGGGGCGCTTGTCGCCGGCCTTGTGATACGGCGGCAGGTACAAATACGCGTGAACCTTTCCGGGAAATTCTGTGTTAGTGTATTCTACGGGCTCCGGGAGTATCCAGTTCCATTGTCCCCACTCCGGGGGGCGGGGGTCATGCACAAGCGAAAAGTGAGCCGATTCCAGATTAACGTAATACAGAGATGCCGGACGTCCGGCTTCGCTTCCGTATGCGACCGCGGTTTTACCCGAATCGGAAATACGGATTCCCTCGCCCCAAGCCCCTCCAAAACTCCAGAACCCCTGCTTTGTTGAAATGCGCCTGCGGCCTCCCGAAAGTATATCGAGCTTTTCAATAGAGCGGCGCGCAGGGCCGTCAACGCTTGTCAGTATGTAAGCGGTCGTGCGGTCGTCAAGCACTTCCAGCCATGTAACCTCGTATTCGCCGAACGTGAGTTGAACGGGTTCCGGAAACCACTCTTCCGTTTCGACTTCATTCTCGCCGGATGGCGGTTCGGATTCACCGCCCGCGCCGAAGTCTTTGCCATCGTCCGATTCGCCGTTTTGACCTGGGAATGGATTTTTGAGAGCATCAAGCTGTCCCTTATTCTTTTTTGCCTTTTCCTCTTCTTTCTTCTTTTTTTCGGCCTCGTATTTCGAACGTTCGTCCTCCAGTTTTTTGCCGAAATCGACGTAGTACGCGTGCGACCAGCCCGTGCGCTCCAACAGGGTCACGAAACTATTCCTGCCGGGTCCCCAAAAAAGCGCGTGATACGCGTCGTTGAACCACGGCTTGTCGGTGTATGAAAACACCTTGACGGCCTTGCCCTCCGCGAAGTCGATCAATTCCCAAACCGACCAGGTCTGCACCGACTTGTCAATTTTGCACAAAAGCAGCCTATCCTCGTCCGGCGCCCAGGCCATATCGTGCGAGTAACTTTCGTCCTGGCCGTCGGTTTCGATTAGTTTGACCTTGGGCTGGCCTTTCTCCTCGGTTTCCAAATCTATTATTCCAAATTTCGTCGTGCCGATGTAATCCCCCGGCCGCGGCCTCACCAGCGGGATTGGATTTACGTTTTCAGCGATGAAGTCCGCCATGTACGTAGTACGGGTATTGCTCCAGTCGCTTTGTGTAAATGCCAGATAGCGCCCGGACTTGCTCCAATACAGCCCGTCGTTGGTTTTGGTGCCCGCCGCGTCGGTGGTGAGCTGCCAAAGCGCGCCGGTTTTTTGGTTTCGAATCCAGATTTCGCCAGCGAGGCCGATGCCCAGATACCGGCCATCCTCGCTGAATTTTATCGCTCCCACCCAGCTTCCGGTGTGCAATATTTTTTCCATAGGCGGTATCGCGCCGCCTTCCGGGAATGCGTCTATTCGCATCAGGTCGCCTCGATAGACGAACCAAAGTCCTCTTCCATCGGGGTCCCATTCAAGCTGGCCGAAATTTCTTTCGCGTTCAAGCTTTTCGGTTATTTCATCGTCAGTCAGCCTGTCGTCTTCGTCTTCGATCTCTTCGTTTTCCTTGATAAGCTCGGCCCGGCGCTTTTCCTTGGTTTCGGTCAGCTTTCGCCTGGTTTCGCCTCCGGGGGAGAACAGCCATATTTCGGTGTAGCCGCGCGCGTCGTCCGCCCAGGTGCATGCGATCCACTTGTCGTCTGGCGATATGTGAATTGTGCCGGGAAGCTGCCCGTTGATGTACGGCTTGCCGAACGCGGCATCCAGCGTCAACGGGCGCTTGTGCTCGGCTGAAGGCGCGGGATCGGCGTAAGCGGGCAAGGCGGCCAGAAAGCATGCCGCAAACGAAATAACCACAAGCCGCATTACGGCGGCCGATGGGCGGCGGAAATGAATCAAGGCGAAGCGCAGACGACGTTTCATAATGCCTCCGTGAAGGGGGAGTGATTATAGCTCTAGAGGCTGTCTGGCTTTGGGAATCTCTGATCAAGGAACACCAAAAGCAGCACGAGCTTGGAGGCGTTCGCCGCGCATCTCCAGTCAACGCTTTTTCGGTACGAACCCGCCGCCGGACACCACAAAAGCTGCCCCTGTGAATCGGCGAGAACTCTTATCTCGTCAATCACGCTCGGTGGAACACCTGCCTCGATGTAATGTTGGCGGAGATCCTTGTGTCCGCGCCCTTTTCCCTGCAATGGAATTGTAAGTCCGCCTACGGGTACGAATCTTAAGGGCGGAACGGCCTCCCCGACGGGAGCGACGAGTACGGGGTTGCGATTGAACTTTTCGAATTCAAACAGCGCCCTGATTTTCCGTTTGTAGTCGTCCCCCTCATAAGTCCTGACAACCCCCATCGGCCCTTCTTCATTTCCGGACTTGCCGTGAATGAATTTGTAATTCGGTGCTTGAAAGTGGTCGCTTTTATTTTTCCGGATTATATCTGCCAGAACAGTGCCCGAAGCGGATTCAAGCAATTTCGGCTTCCCGGGTTTGAGCAGTGAAAAAACATCCCCGCCGTTGAAAAAGAAGCTGTCCCTCGGATTGCGGATTTCAATCCAATCCAACTCGGCGCCGAGGAAAGGGATAAATAAATGCGATTTTGTGGATTCAATCCGCTCCGGGCCAAATCGACCCGCGGGCGCGGACAGCAACGCGTTTATTTCCGCCATTTTCCGGTATCCGAATTTCAGTTTTTCCGATTTGAAAATTCGATAAAAAACCTCCGCCCTGACCGGAGCGGGAAGGCTTTTCAAGAACTCCTTTTCAATTAATTTGCCTTTAATGAACCTCTTTCCCGGTATGAAAAACTCCGGGTAATAATACATAAACTCCTTTGCGTGTCGCTCCACGAAATCCGCCGCCCGCTCTTCGATTTCCTCAAGTTTTTCGCGCATGGATTCGGCAAATCCGCCCAGCGATTCGTAAATTTGCGGATAAGCGGATTCAAGCGCGGGGAGAACATTCAGCCTGATTTTGTTCCGCGGGCCGTATTCCGGATCGTCATTTGTGCTATCTACCAAATATTCAATTCCGTCGTTGCGTAGCAGGGATTCGATTTGCTCGCGCCGCAATTCCAGAAACGGGCGCACGATATGCGCCGTAACCGTATCCACCGCGTGGCAGCCGGCTGATTTAGTGAATTGCGCTAGGAAACTGCATTTGCGCATTCCCGAAGCGCCCCTGTATCCCGCGCCGCGCGCAATGTTCATTAAAACCGTTTCGGCCTGATCGTTTAAGGTATGCGCAAGCAGAACTGCGACGCAGCCTTCGCCGCCTATTTCGTCCTCGTCGAAATCTTCAAGGAGTTCTTTTAATTCGTTTTCGTCGGTATCGAGATGAAACCCTCCTTCTGCGACGGCGGTTCGCCGCCGAATTACATCCAGCCAAAAGACACGCCTCGCGTTTCTTGCGTCCGTTTCCTTGCCGCCTTTCGACGGCCGGTGGTAAAGCTTCAAGTCGGTTTTTCCCAGTTCGAATTCGAATCCGAGCGCTTCCGCCGCTTTTTTGCAGTGCTGTGCATCCGCACCTGATTCAGGTCTCAATCCGTGGTCTAGATGCGCCGCGACGAAATCGGGCTTGGGCATTCCTCGGTCGGTGAATTTTTCCCATTTGTCACGCAGTCGTGCGCAGGCGTACAGCAAAGCTGTTGAATCCGGGCCGCCGCTATAGCCGATGATTATCAATCCAGGCGGGTTATTTGGAAGCGAGTCGAATACTAATCTGGCAAGAAACTCAAAATCGATAGTGGGTTTTGGCACGCGGCAATTTTACATTCAAATTAATTGGATGGGCAAAAACTAGCGGGAACGGGATTCGAACCCGTGACCTAACGATTATGAGCCGTTTGCTCTACCACTGAGCTATCCCGCCGGGGACAAAGATTTTACTCGTTCGCGGCTGTTGCGGCAATATCCGGTGCCTGGCTGGGGATAGTGCGGAAATTTACTTCAGCCGGTTACCAGCCGACCAGGAGGCGAATCTGTCCGCCAATCCCGATACAACCTTATTTACCGCGGCCTCGACCTCGGGGCACATTTCCTCGCTGACTGTCAAAACGTCCGACGCAACAATCGCGATCAACTCAATTTCGTGAGGAATTGACATGCCGATGCGCATTGCCATCTCCAGTGCGGTAGGCAGGTCAATGTCGTGCAACGCGCCGGTTCGCGTAGTCGGCGAAAAATCGCACATGGTAAACCGCAGGATCGTTCCCGGCGCCTCGTTTTCACGGACAATGGCGTCCACGATGACCGCATGGTCGAATCCCGAAAGAAGCTCGATCAGCCTGATTCCGCCGACCGTAGCTTCGACGACCGCTACACCACGCGTTTCCTTAAGTAATGGCGCGAGCCTTCGCGCGACGTGGATGCCCGCAGCATCGTCCGAGAGAATGTCGTTGCCGAGTCCGACGATTATTGTGCGCGCCATCAGCTCAGGTTATCACGACGCGCTGCTATAGCCTCTCGATCCGCCGGATTACTTCGCCCGTGGACTGGTCGCGCAGCGTTACCACAAGCGGCATTTTCCCCGGCAGGCTGTGAGTAGCGCACCCGAAGCAGGGATCATACGCACGGAAAGCCATTTCGATCATATTCAGCATCGGCTCGGTTATTTCCCTGCCCGCCCGAATCAAACCTTGCGCGGCCTTCTTGATGCTCATCGCAATGGGTGCGTTGTTGTTCGTCGTACCCACGATCAGGTTGGCTTTTTTCACGATGCCGCGCTCGTCCGTCCAATAGTGGTGAGTCAGGGTGCCGCGCGGCGCCTCGACTATGCCGACGCCTTCGTCAGGTTTCTCGGTGGGAATGACGCGGAAATTCGGGCCAGTAATCTCCTCGTCGTATGCGAGCTCTCGGAACCTTTCCGCAGCGTACATTATCTCGACGACGCGCGCCCAGTGGGTTGCAAGCGTCTGGTTGACCTTTTTCTTGCCGGACCGGTCGCCCGTAAGTACATCGTAAAACTCCTCGTACGCCTCCTGCGCTTTGGGCGTGGCCATCCCGTCGCTCGTGTTGATTCGCGAAAGCGGTGTCGCCTTGTATACTCCGCTGTCAAGCCCGTCCGTGAATCCCTTCCAGCCGATCTGTTTGAGGAACGGAAACTTTAGATAGCTCCACGGCTCGACGTGCTCCGCCACCCAATTGAGGTAATCCTTCGGCTCGTATTTGCAGTGCTCCTTGCCGTCCGGCCCGACTACGCGCACCTTGCCGTCGTAGAAATTCGTGTGGTTGTTTTCGTCCACCAGACCCATGTTGTACGTTGCGTGCGTGTAAGGATCGGATAGAATCAAATCCACATACGCTTTATTCGCAAGGACGACGTCGTGGACGATCTTGAGCGTGAATTCCGCGAAACCCACGCAAAAGTCCGCGATTTCGCGGACGCGCGCGGCTTCTTCCGCGTTCAACCCCTTGCTCATTCCGCCGGGGATTGCGTTTATCGGAGTGACCGGCTTGCCGCCCAGGATTTTTGCAACTTCGTGGCACCAGATTCGGCATTGGATGACCTGCTTGCCGATTTCGACTCCGACCTTGCCGATGACGCCGATGATGTTCCGCACGGCAGGGTCCGCATCCGGCCCCATTACGAAGTCCGGGCCTCCCAGCGCGTAAAAGTGCGTTGTGTGATCGCCAATATAAAAAGCGGAATATTGAAGCTCGCGCAGCTTCTTTGCGGTGGACGGCAGCTCGACGTGATACACCGCGTCGCACGCCTTCGCGGAAGCCATCATATGCGCTTCCGGGCATACGCCGCAAATACGCGGAGTGATGCGGGGAAGTTCCTCGACCGGCCTGCCCTCGGCGAATTTCTCGAAGCCGCGCAACTCCGGAATTTGCAGGTACGCGTTCGCAACGCTGCCGTCGTCGTTGAGGAAAATCTCTATTTTGCCGTGGCCTTCAAGCCTGGTCACGGGATCGATGCTGACTTTTTTCACTTTAGCACCTCGATCTTAACCTCCCGCTTGCCGTTGTTGCGCAATTTTCTGCGTAGCAGCGTACTTTTGGACATGCCGAACCTGTAAAAGTATCCCGCGGGATCGGGCAGGCCGTCGATTATCGCTTTCGCCGCGTCGTCATCCTTCGCGTCGATAATCGAACCGATGGCTCCCATCATCGCCGCGCCTTGATCTTCTTCGTTCGCTGTCGGGCCGTAACAGCCGCGGCAGGGCATGTCGGCGTTCAGGCACAATGCCCCGCATCCGCTGCGCGTCGCCGGCCCCATGCACAAAATGCCTTGCTCAAGCAAACACCAGTCCGGCTCGGGTATTATTTCGTGCGGGCGGTGAAATTTGGTAATCTTGACTTGGCGTTTTTCCCGCTTGCACTCGTCGCACACCGCCTTGTCCCCTACGCCTACAACGCTGCCGGCTGAAGGGAGATTGCCCCCGACGATCGCCAGCACGACGTCCCAGATTCTGTCGGCGACCGGCGGGCAACCAGGAAGGAAATAATCAACCGGCACGACGTCGGCCAACGTCCGCACCGTCGTGTAGAACTCGGGCAAGTGCAATTTACCTTCAGCAACCGCGGTTTCGGTCTGGGGAAAAATCTTCTGGGGATTATCCACGCTTTCGCACTCCAGATATGCGCGGTCCAAAAGCTCCTGCCTGCCATAAAGATTGGCAAGCGCCGGGATGCACCCTTTCGTGGCGCAGCTTCCGAATGCGACAAGCACCTTGGATTTTTTGCGCAGCAGTTGCGCGACTTCTTCTCCTTCGGAGTTCCTAATGGCTCCGTTGAACAGGCAGACGTCCATGTATCCGTCGTCGTAGGCCTGTACGTCCTTGTACTTGAAATCCGCCACGCACGGCCAGAAAACGACGTCCGCATGCTCCAAAAGGGTGAGTATCCGATCGCCGATTTCAAGAACCGCGATTTCGCATCCTCCGCAGCTTGCAGCCCAGTAAAGTCCAAGTTTGAGCTTTGCCATATCGATCTCCTACTTCGCGTTTACCGTGGCCTTCCAGTTGAGCGGCCCCAGCCTGCGCACCTCATCCGTCATTTCGGTTGCGAAATTCATGAACTTCTCGCCTTCGGCGGCGCTGATCCATTCAAGGCGGAAGCGCTCCGGTTCGATGCCCATCTGCTGCAGATACTTGCTTACTATGGGCATGCGCGCCATGGTTTTGAAATTGCCTTCGATATAGTGGCAGTCGCCGGGATGGCATCCGCACACGGCAACGCCGTCCGCGCCTTCGGCGAACGCCTTAAAGATGAACTCCGGATCGATCCGCCCGCTGCACATCACGCGAATCGGCACAACGTTGGGCGGGTACTTCATGCGCGCGGTGCCGGCCAGATCCGCGCCAGTGTAGCTGCACCAAAGACAGAGAAACGCGACTATTTTCGGCTCGAACCGGCCCGTAATGTCGCTTGCGTTTTTCGGCTCGGCATTCATCACTTCAAGAGTCGGCATTTTTCATATCTCCTTTCGCTACACGGCCACTTCGGCAAGCACGGCGTCGATTTCGGCCATTATCTGTTCGCGGTCGAATCCCCACTGCTTGATCGCGCCGCTCGGGCAGGCGGCGACGCACGTTCCGCATCCCTTGCAAAGAGCGTCATTGATGACCGCTTTTTCTTTTTGCTCGTCACGGCGGATCGCATCGTATGGACATACGCTCAAGCAGGTTTGGCATCCCGTGCAAAGTTCTTCCATCACTTCCGCGGTCGTCGGTTCGAGCGTCACTTGGCCTTGAGAAATGACCTGAAGCACCGCCGCGGCCGCCGCGTTCGCCTGCGCGACGGTGTCGGGGATGTCCTTCGGCCCCTGCGCGCATCCGGCGATATAGATTCCGTCCGTCGCGGTCGAGACCGGCGCGAGCTTGGGATGACGCTCCAGATAGAACCCGTCAGGGCTGCGCGAAATTCTAAGCGTTTGCTTCAAAACATCCACGCCGACCGCGGGCTCCAGGCCGATGGACAAAATTACGATATCCACCGGGATTTTGCGCACGATTCCAAGGAGCGTGTCCTCGACGCGCACCATTACCTTTCCGGGCGGCAGGCCGTCCGGAGAATAATCGGTTACTTCCACGGCCTTGCCGCGGATAAAGTGAACATCCTCGTGAAGCAGCCGGTTGTAGAATTCTTCGTATCCCTTTCCGAAGCAGCGCATGTCGATGTAGCACTGGTAAACCTCGGCGCCGGTCTTTTCGCGAATCAGATGCGCGAACTTGAGCGACTGCATGCAGCAGATGCGGCTGCAATACTCGTTGTAATGCTTGTCGCGGCTTCCGATGCAGTGCAAAATCGCAACGGATTCCGGATTTCGTCCGTCCGGCGTGAGAATCCTTCCTCCCGTCGAGCCGCCCGCGTTGGAAACGCGCTCGAATTCGAGCGACGTCATTACTTGGGGAAGCTTCCCGTAGCCGAACTGGTACATCTGCTTCGGGTCGAATCCCTTGAATCCGGACGCGACCACGATGTTGCCCACTTCCACTTCTTCGATGGTGTCCTGCATGTCGTAGTGGATGCAATCCGTCGGGCATACTTCGCTGCATACGCCGCAACCGTCGGTCTGAAAGTGAATACAGCTTGCCGTGTCTATCCAGGGCGAGGCGGGCACGGCTTGCATGAAATCGATGTGTATCGGATTGTTCGGGCCGAGCGTGACTTCGGGATACAGGATTTCTATGCCATCCGTCTGCTCCAGTTTCATGTGGTTCGTCGGGCATACATGCACGCAGGCGCCGCAAGCGATGCAATTGTCCGCGTAGTCGTCGTAAGGCGTCGTCACGTAGCGCTCCGGGCCGCGTTGCGCGAAGCAGAGTGCGTGAGCTTGTACGAGATCGTTGCAAACGCGTACGCACAGCCCGCAAAGGATGCATTCCTCCGACGGCTGCAACTTGAACCGCGTTTTTGTTACTCCATATTCCTTCGCGAGCTTCTTTATGACCTCCACTTCGCTGTGCCGCGCCAGCATCATTTCGATCAGCAACTTGCGGTGCTGGATAATTTTCTCGTTGCGCGTTTCGACCACAATTCCTTCCTGGACCGGGAAATTGCACGCGGTCACGATGCGCTGGCGGCCGTTGCGCGTGACTTGCACCACGCACATCCTGCACACGCTGTACGGTTCGATGTGTTCGTAATAGCAAAGCGTCGGGATGTCTATCCCGTTCGCGCGGGCGGCCTTCAAAAGGAAGCTGCGCTCCGGCGCGGTCACCTCCTTCCCGTCAATCCTGAAAGTGACCAGTTTTTCTTCTTTGCCGTTCTTGTTGTTTGGAGTGTCGTTCATCGTTATCTCCTCACGATCGCTTCGCTGGGGCAGGATTCAAGACACGCACCGCACTTCTCGCAAAGTTTGGTGTCGATAACGTGCACTTCATCCTTCTTTCCCGTGATCGCCTTTGTGGGACAAAGCTTAGCGCAAACGTCGCACCCATTGCACAATTCCGGGATGATCAGGTACTGGATCAGCTCCTTACAGATACCAGCAGGGCATTTTTTGTCCTGTATGTGGGCAATATACTCGTCCTTGAAATAGGTCAGCGACGAGAGAACGGGGTTTGGTGCGCTGCTTCCGAGGCCGCACAGCGAAGTGTCGGCCACGGTATGCGCCATTTCCTCAAGCGTGTCGATATCTTCCATCTTTCCTTCGCCGCGCTCGATCCGCTCCAGAATATCCATCATGTATCGGATGCCCTCGCGGCACGGGATGCACTTTCCGCAGCTTTCGTCCTTAAGGAAGTTAAGGAAAAACCGCGCGATGTTCACTACGCAGCTGTTTTCGTCGATGACGATCATTCCGCCGGAACCCATCATCGAGCCGGCATCCCACAGCTTGTCGAAATCCACGGGCAGGTCGAGCATTCCTTCCGGCAGCAGGCCGCCGGATGGCCCGCCCGTCTGCACCGCCTTGAAAGCCTTGTTTTTCTGGATTCCGCCGCCGATTCCGTAAATGATTTCCCGAAGCGTGATTCCCATCGGCACTTCGATCAGCCCGGTGTTGTTGACCTTGCCGACAAGCGAAAACACCTTTGTTCCCGGGCTGCCTTTCGTACCGAGTTTCGTAAACCAATCGGCGCCGTTGTTGATTATGTGCGGCACCGTCGCGTATGTTTCGACGTTGTTCAAATTGGATGGAAGGTTGTACAGCCCGTGCTCAACGGTGTGTATGTACTTCGCCCGCGGCTCGCCGACACGGCCCTCAAGACTGGCCATAAGCGCAGTTGATTCACCGCATACGAACGCTCCGCCCCCACGGTTGATTCCGACTTCGAACGAAAGGTCGGTGCCGAGGATGTTGTTTCCAAGAAGTCCGTACTTTCCCGCCTGCGCCAAAGCATTGGCGAATGTGCGAACTGCCTTCGGGTATTCGTGCCGGACGTAAATGAATCCGTCCCTGCTGCCGATCGCGTACGCCGCGATCAGCATCCCTTCAAGGACGCTGTGGGGATTGCCTTCCAATATCGAGCGGTCCATGAACGCACCAGGATCGCCTTCGTCCGCGTTGCAGATTACAAAACGCTTTTCGCCCTTGGCGTTTGCGCACGTTTCCCACTTGCGTCCGGTGGGGAAACCGCCGCCGCCGCGTCCGCGCAGCCCGCTCGTTTTGATTTCCTCGATTACTTCTTTGGGTGCCATTCCTGAAAGAACTTTTGCGAGCGCGGAGTATCCGCCCTGCGCGATGTAATCGTCTATCTCCATCGGGTCGACGAGACCGTTCAAACCGAACACGATCCGCATCTGGTCTTTGTAAAACGGTACATCGTGCTCGTCGGGAAGCGGCTTGCCGTTTTCGTCGGTGTAGCAAAGTCTGTCTACTACGCCGCTGCCGACGATTGAGGTTTCGATGATTTCCGCGCAGTCGCGTGGGCGAACTTTGAAGTAAATCGTGTTCGCCGGTCGGATGATCACTATCGGCCCGCGCTCGCAAAATCCGTGGCAGCCGGTTAGCTTGACCGGGATGCTCAGATTGCGCGCGTTCAATTCCTGCACGAACTTGATGTGTACATCCTTGCATCCGCAGGCCTCGCAGCCGGTTCCCGCGCATAGCGAGATTACCTTGTGCTGCTTCTTTTGCCGCTCGATTACCTGCGCCCGATGGATTTCGAGTTCCGCGATCGAGTTAAGCCGTGGCATCCTGGGCCTCCTCCGCGCTTTGCTTGCGTAGCCTCTTGATTATTCCGCCCGCCTTCGCTTGGGTCATGTTTCCCTTCATCTCGCCGTCGACGACGAGAATGGGTCCCAGCGCGCACGCTCCGACGCAATTGACGGTTTCGAGCGTGATCAAGCCGTCCGGCGTGGTTTCGCGGTTTCTGATTCCGAAGTCGCGCTCCAGCGCATCAAGGATGAACGGAGCTTCCCTTACATGGCAGGCGGTTCCCATGCACAAGTACAAGATGTGCTTGCCGCGCGGTTTCAGGCTGAATGCCTTGTAAAACGTCGCAATGTGGAAAAGCTCGGTCATCGGTATTTCCCATTTGCGGGCGACGTACGAAAGCGCTTCGCGGGGCAGCCAGTTGTACTTGTCCTGAATATCCTGAAGAACCATAATCACTTCGGACTGGTCGCCTTCGTAACCGCGCAACAATTCCTCTAGTTCGTCCTTGACCGTTGCGGGATTGTAAGTCGCTCTAGCCATCCTTTCCGCCTCCTGCCGCAATCGGAGTGACGGGCATGTGCCCGACTCTTTCTTTAATCACGCGGTCGCCGATTTTTATCCTGCGCGAGGTCGGCGCGATGCTTGCCGGGCAATTCTGCCAGCAGCTTCCGCAGTTGATGCACGCGTCCACGTCCACCATTCGCGGCTTCTTGCGTATCTTCACCTTGAAGTTGCCCACATAGCCGGATACTTCCTCGACCTCGCTGAAAGTAAACAAAGTCACATTTTTGTTTTTCGCGGTTGAAACCATTTTTGGCGTTAGAATGCAGGCCGAGCAGTCGAGTGTTGGAAACGTTTTGTCAAACTGGGCCATTTTGCCGCCGATGCTTGCCTCCCGCTCGACAAGATAAACTGGGTGTCCGGCCTTGCCTAGCGCGAGCGCAGCTTCGATTCCTGCGATTCCTCCGCCGACGATCAGCGTTGCGGGATTGACCGGAACGGTCTTGATTTCAAGCGGCGTGTGGTGAATCACCCTTGCGACCGCCGCTCGCACGAGCTTCATCGCTTTTTGCGTGGCCAGCTGGCGGTCTTCGTGCACCCAGGAGCATTGCTCGCGAATGTTCGCCATTTGGAACAGAAACTGGTTCAGCCCCGCATCCGCCACCGTGCCTCTGAACGTGGATTCATGCATCAGCGGCGAGCAGGAGCTGACTACCACGCGATCAAGCTTGTGCTCTTCGATATCCTGCTGGATCATGCTTTGGCCGGGATCGCTGCACATGTACTTGTGCTCTTTCGCCACGACGACGCCGGGCAAAGTGGCGGCGTAAGCGACGACCTTCGCTACGTCCACCGTTCCCGCGATGTTCGTTCCGCAATGACAGACGAAAACGCCAACGCGGGGAAGAGCCTTTCCATTTCCCTTCCTTCCGTTTCCCTTGTACTTTTCGTCGCTCATGCGCTTGCTCCCGCCGCGGCCTCGGCCGCGTATTTTTCGACGAAGGCGCTGGTGTCCACAAGCTCCCTCCCTATGTCGAGCTGCTTCGCGGACAGCCCCAGCGCGAGCCCCAGCACCTGCGTGAAGTAGATGATCGGTATTGCGTATTTTTCACCGAACTTTCTTTCGACCGCGCCGGTGTAGCAGTCCAGGTTGACGTGGCAGAGCGGGCAAAAGCAGACTATGCACTCCGCTCCTTCGTCCTTGGCGCATTTAAGCAAATCTCGAACGAGCGGAATGGCAGCTTCGGAAGAAGTGATCATCTGCATGCCGCCGCAGCACCTGGCGCGAAGCGGAAATCTCAGCACGTCCGCGCCCAGCGCGGAGAGTATCGGATCGAAGCTGGACGGGTTTTCGGGATCATCGAAAGTACCGTGAGGGCGCGATATCTGGCATCCGTAGTACGGAGCGACCTTCATTCCTGACAGCCCGCGCTTTGCACGCTTCTTGACTTCTTCGACGCCGAAGTCGTTGACGATCACGTCAAGCAGGTGCCGCACTTCCAAGCTGCCGTCGTATTTGAGGTCCGCTGCGGCAAGCGCATCCTTGATCCTCGCCCGAAGCGTCGCGTCCTCGCGGAAATAACGGTTCGTCTTGCCCAGCGTTGTGAAGCAAGCGCTGCAAACCGTGACAAGCTGGTCCGCGCCGGACATTTCGGCCAAGGCAAGGTTCCTGGACGAAACGGCGAAGGCGCGGAGCTCGCGGATTGACATATAGCTTGTCGCGCCGCAACAATTCCAGTCATCCAGCTCCTTCAGGCTGCTGCCAAGTGCTTTCATTACGGCACGCGCCGACGTGTCGTACATCAGGCCGGTGTGTTCAAGCGAGCAACCGGGATAATAAAGGTATTCGCTTCGCGGAAACCGGATTTTGCCATTCCCTTTATCGCGCATCACGCATCTCCTTCCGCCTCGTAAGAAAGGACGTGGGCGAGAATTTTCTGGATTTGAGCCGTTCCCTTGATCTTTTTCGGCGCCAGTCCAAGCCTGCCCTTCCAGTACAAGTCCTTCGCCATCGAAACGTTATCCAACGCCTTAAGCAATCCAACCCGGAAGTAATATTTCTGCATCAAAAGCGTTTCCGGATTGCGGCCGTAAAGGTCCACTAGCTCTGCAAACGTCCGGGACAAGATCGGCGCCCCGGAGTCCTTGGGGTACAGCCCGTACATTATTCCCAGCCGCTTCAGCTCGTACATCACGTCGGTGAACTTGATCTTCTGCGGGCAACGCACCGTGCAGTAATAACAGCTGGTGCAGTACCAGACGGTGTTCGTGCGAAGCACCCTGTCGAGCATCCCCGCGCGCAACGCGGCAATGATCTCCCTGGGAGAAAACTCCATGCTTCCGGCGGTCGGACATGAACCCGAGCAGGTGCCGCACTGGATGCATAGCTTGATTCGCTCGCCGTCAGGCAGCCTGTAAATGTGTTCAAGGAATTCCCTTGAAAGACGCTTTTGATCTTCGGTTGAAAGCCTCCGATCGTCAGCCAACTCACTACGCTTCATTTTTGCCTCCGGAACAACCTTTGGAAGGACCGAATCGATGCTTATTTGTGAATTGAATCACATATGCGCATCCTATATTTAGGTATTCATATATTGGATATCCGAAATGCGCATTTGAAAACGCTCTCTCCTTTTGCAGAATGGCCGAAAGCTCAATCTGTAAAGTCGGGCGAATCATCGGTTCGGGAAACCGCAGGTGGTTCAATTAAGATGTTAGTTCTACAGGAAGTTGAATTCAACTCAAGATTGTTTGTGAAATTGATTACTTGGCTTGTGCAATCGTATAACAGCAACGATATTTCATGCCGCTACGCGATTTTCCATGCCGCTGGACGAAAATGCTGAGCAAAGATTCGTTTTGTAACCACAGCGGCGCCAATATACGGATTCTGCTATAATTCAATTTCGGGGTTCGGAGGAGCCATGAATCGCAGATTTCTTTTCTTGGTGGTTGGTATAGCTGCCGCAATCGCATTTTGCGGGCAGTTTGCCCGTGCAGCGCACGCCGAGAACGTCAACGTCGCCATCACGGAGTTCGCGGGCTCGGACCAGGAAGCAGGTCGGATGGTGTCGCAGATAATCCAGGGTGCGCTTGCCAGCGTTCCCGGAGTAACAGTGGTTGACCGGCAGCATTTGGGCGATGTGCTTAAAGAGCAACGTCTGAACATCAGCGGATTCGTGGATATGAATTCGCTGTCCGGCAGCGAATTGGGTTCGCTCTGCCAGGTGGGGCAGTTGGTGGGCGCGACCCATATCGTGACGGGGAGTTTCAGCAGGGATTCAAACGTATTTGTTCTGACGATCAATCTCGTCAGCGTGACGACAGGTTCAATCGAGGATACCGCGACCGCGACCGCTCCCAGCGACGAGTATTTCGCCGGCATACTGTCCGCCAGCAACCGGTTCGCCGGCAGGATTGCGGGCAAAAGCCTCTCGCCCGACGCATTGTTCGGAAAGCTTGAACTCGTCATGAATGTGGAGTGGACGGGCGGCGAACTTTTATCGGATCCGCGTGCGGATTTAAAGTCACGAATTGAACAGGCTACAGGATTGCCGGTAGCGAGCCGCGATATTTCGGGCCAGCAGATGGCCGGATCGATCTCCCAGGTATTCAAGGACGATTTGGCGATAGAAAGCGGGATAAAGAGTTATTCATCCGGCATGAACAATCCCCTTTTGCTGGTGAATTTTCAGCCGATTAAAGGTCCGGAGTCTGGCGGTTGGATTGCATATAAGGCCAGAATGTACTGGGCAGCGTATTTCCCGATGCTTGGCGGCGCAGTTGTGCATGGAGTGACCGAAACCGGCGATTTCGGGAAGGGCTATTCGGATGCTCAAGCAATAAGCCAAGCCGTGGCCAAAACGTACGACCTGTTTGTGTCGAAGGATTTGTACAAAATCGTCGGCGATTTCGGCTCGGCCGGCACGCGAGTGGTGACTGTTAAGATTTCCGGAACAAGCAAGCAAGATCATTTGTCAATCAAGGGCGCGCTTTCCAAGGCTCTCGGCATTTCAGCATTCAAAGCGGATTATTTCTCGGCGAACGTAAGCACGTTTGCATTCGAATATTCGGGTTCGATGCAGGATGTCAAGAACGCCTTGCTGGGCACGCAGAAGCTTGAGTTCATCTCGATGGACAACCAATCCATCAATATGCGCAGGGTGGTCTGACCTTGGAGTTTTGGCGGCGCCGTGCATTTCTGCGGCTCTTGGTTTTTCAACTGTGGAGGTAAGGGTATGAAGCGAGTTGTTTTCATCATTACGTTTGCGGCTATGGTCCTCACCGCGTATGCGTTTTGCGGCTGGACCAAAGAAGGTGACGAAGGCAAGAAGGTCATATTTGTTGCCAAGTTCGAGGATGCATCCGGCGAGACCGGCCGTTCGTGGTGGTACAACGCGGGCATCCAGGACGTGGGAGAGGTTTTCCGCAGTTACATTAAAAACAGGTTGCTTAAAACCGGTCAGTTCCGCGTGTTTGATTTCGAGAAAACGGCGGAAGAAACCGAAAGGTTGAACCAGATCGCAGCGCAGGTCAATCCGGGTGCTGCGCTTGACCAAAGCGGGCTGCAGATACAAAAGTACGTGATCGAGGGGACGATAGCCAACGTGGCGGTCATATCCAAGGGCGGCGGCGGACTGTCCGCGGCCCTCGGAGTTGGCAAGGGCACGGATATCGTCAGCGTCCAGGTTCTGGTCAACATGCGCGATCAAGAGACGGGCGAGACAATTTTCTCCGAGCAGGTCAACGGCGAGAAAAAGCGCGAGACATGGATTGTCGCCACCGAGGAGGGCGCGAGCGCGACGGGAAGCCAGGGCGAGCGCGCGGGCGACGTCGGATTTGCGCTAGAAGACGCTGCCAACGCGATAGTGGACATCGTCATCGAGAAGTTTCCGATAGAAGGCACAATACTCAAAGTAGAGGCCAACGGGAAAGAGGCTTACGTTGACTTGGGAAGCGCGCAGGGGCTTAAAGTCGGAGACATTTTGGTAATGGGCGAATATTTGGAGACCGATCTCGGCGTGAAAGTGATTTACGAGTGGAAGGAAACCGGCTCTTGCGTCGTATCCAAAGTGATAGACGAAACGACATGCAAGGTTTCGATAAAGAAAGGTACACTAAGGGAAGGCGCAACCGTCCGGGTGGCCAAGAAGAAATCCTGACCGAACGTTTGTTAAACACATTCGTTCTGTATTTGTCCGGAAATTGACCGGCCGGTTCATTCGGCCTAAGGAGGTTTATGGTGAAAGCTTTTTGTATGGTTGCCTTGCTCGTTTTCGCGTTACATTCTCTTACTTCCTGCAATCCTTCGAAGGATGCCGAAGACGAAGGAGCACAAGCCGGAACGACCTCCTCCGCGCCGCCTGCAATACCGGCTGGCGATGACATCAAGTTGCATAAGGATCCGCTTCCGAAGGGTTTTGCCGATTTGAATGTCAGTCACAACAGCGAGGTTGAGGAAACCGTTTACGCGTTCGATTTTGAAGCGATAGACGTGAACGGAAAACCGGTGAATCTTGCGGACTATCGAGGAAAATGGGTCTACGTGGATTTCTGGGCCACTTGGTGCGGGCCCTGCATCGGCGAATTACCCAACGTTCTGGAGATGCACAAGGAAATACCGGAACTAAACATCATCGGAATCAGCTGGGACAGCCCCGGCAGCGCTGAAATGGTAAAGCGATTCGCCCAGAACAACGGCATAGACTACACGCTGATAATAGACCATGACCAGGCCCAGGGAATTACAGAGATATACGGAGTGGAAGCGATACCTTACACGTTCCTGATTAATCCCGAGGGCCGGATTGTTATGAAAAACCTCCGAGGCGAAGGCTTAATCAAAGCGGTCAAAAAAGCGATGGGGATTTGATTTGGCCGGATTCACAAAGGCCTATTGATAAACCCGCTTGATTCGCCTACCCAAGCCGCAGGTTATTTCGTACACGATCGTACCCGCCCATTGAGCCACCTCGTCGGCGGTTATCTCCTCGCCGCCGTCGCGCCCGATTAAAGTAACTTCCTCGCCCAACGACGGCGGCTCCAAGCCGGTGACGTCCGCCATCAAATAGTCCATCGTGATGGCGCCGATTACCGGACAGCGCGTGCCCTTGTAAAGCAGCTCCGCCCTTCCGGTCATCGAGCGGTGCCATCCGTCGGCGTATCCGATCGGAACCGTTATAACGGTTGTTTCGCGCGGAGCTAGCCAGACATGGCCGTACGAGACGCCCATCCCGCGCGGAATTACGCGGATGTCGTGTATTTGCGCTTTGAGCGACAAAATCGGCGCGATGTCCAATTTCGGCCCGCGGTATCCGGGTGGATACAGCCCGTAGCAAAGGATTCCTGCGCGCACCATGTCGTAATGCATATCGCGAAAGTTCAGCGTACCGCCGCTGTTGGCAAGATGCACGCAAGAAAGCGAGGGAAATTTGTTTTTTACCTTGGCAAGCAGTTCTTCAAACCGGCTTTGTTGAAGTTCGTTGTGCTTGTCCCCCGGAATGCTGGATTCGACCAAGTGGCTCCAAAAGCCTTCCAATTGGAACATGGGCTCCGATGCGATTGCATCAATTGCCCTGTCCAGTTCGTCGGGCTTTATACCGAGCCTGGACATTCCCGTATCCACCTTTAAGTGCAGACGAACCGGCTCCGGAAGCGCCTGTGCGGCGCGCTTGTACCAGTTGATATGTTCCAAATTATGTACCGTAAGGCGGCAGGAATTGGCCGCAGCCAACGGAAGGCGGACGGGACTTATATGCGAAAGTATCAATATCGGATTCGGCGCGCCACCGCTTCTAAGTTCCAGCGCCTCGTCCAACGTCGGCACACCCAGCCAAACTTTGGGGAAGCGCGCGAAAACAGGAATAAGTCCGTTTATTCCATGGCCGTACCCGTTGGCTTTGACTACGGCAAGCAACCTTGTGCTTCCAAGAAAATCCAGGATCGTTCGTATGTTGTGAGCGAACTGCGTAAGATCTATGTACGCGGTCGTCGTAGCGTGCTCGGGATTGAATGTCAAATCGCAGCTCCTTCGTTCTTTTCCGACATTTTCTGCATCTCCGGATTTTTGCGCCTGCGCTCGGCGTATCGTCTGCCTTCCTTCCTGGCTGCATCTATCGCTTTGCGCATTCGTTTTTCATCCTCCCTTTTATAATCGCGAATCAACCGCGCGCCGAGCGAAAAGTCGCTGCCCGCGCGGATTTCCAAAAGCGCGTCCGGAAGAAATTCGATTATGTCGTCGGCGACAAGAGAATCTTCACCGTATCCCAGCGCAGCAAGGTCGCCCGCCATTCCGTGTATGAACTGACCGATCGCGGAAGCCATAAATACCGCCCCCGTAATTTCCTTTGCGGGCGCGTCTTTTGCAGCGACCGCCATCGGGCCGAGCGTCCCCGCGATTATTCCCGTAAGCACGTCGCCGCTTCCCGCGGTGGCCATTCCGGGATTGCCCGTCGGAGAAACGAAAATCGTACCGTCAGGATGGCAGGCGAAGCTTCTTCCGCACTTGAACGCGACCGCGAAGCCGCGCTCGCGCGCGAACGCGCGCACAGCGGTAAATGGATCGGTTTCGATTTCCTCCCGTGTTAAGCCGCTTACGGCCGCGAATTCGCCCGGATGGGGCGTGATCGCAGCTGCGCATACCCTGGAGCACTTTCTTGCATCCGCGAATGCGTAAATTCCGTCCGCGTCGACGACTGCCGGCTTGCCGGATTCGAACACAACGCGCCTGACAAATTCCATCGTGTCCGGTGCGCGGCCCACGCCGCATCCGATTGCTATCACATCTGCCCATTTTGACAGCTTGAGCACGCGCGCCGTGCAATCCGCGGTGAAGAACCCTCCCTTTGATTCTTCAATTTCCTCCATCATAACTTCCGGGCCGGGCTTGATACTTCGCGCGATTTGCGCCGGCACCGCGAGCTTGACCATTCCCGCGCCCGCGCGCAGCGCGCCTTTTGCCGCGAGCGCCGCCGCGCCGGCCATCCCTTTGCCGCCGGCCACCACCAGGATTTTTCCGAATGCCCCTTTGTGCGAGCCGGTTCCGCGTTTCGGAAGAAGTTCCCGCACGTCTTCTATTTCCAGCAGCCAGCTGCGCGCTGCGTTTGCCGAATCGAATGGAAATCCGATATCCAGAACTTCGAGTTCGCCGCACAGCTCGGCGGTGTTCCAATTGAAAAAGCCCTGCTTAAGATGCCCGATTGTGCAGGTAAGCGACGCGGCCACAGCCCCTTGAAGCGAATGTATTTCTCGCGATTCGGTAGCGCTGGGTCTGGAATGGCCGAAAGCGCACGTCGAATCGTCCAAATCCGAGTTACCCATCAGATGGCCCGTCGTGGTGCACAGTCCGCTCGGCGCATCAATCGCGACCACGCACGTATCACCATCTCGTTTGCGCAAATTGATCGCTTCGATCAACATCGCGTACTCCGGTGAAAGCTTGCGAGCAAGGCCGGTTCCGAAAAGCGCGTCGACGATCAATCCTCCGCGCCAGTTTGCGATTTGGATTGCGGCCTTTCTAAGCGCCACACCGGGCTTAGGCTCAATCCTCTTTGCATCAACCCCCAGCCTTCCCGCCAGTGCCCAGAACACATCGCAGGGCGGCTTTGGGTTTTCTCTTGCGAAAAGCCTGCAGATCACCGGCCATCCGGCGCGATGCATGTAGGTCGCGAGCGCGATTCCGTCGCCGCCGTTGTTTCCCGGGCCGCAAACGATCATCGCCGGAGGCATTTCCGGGAATCTGATTTTGATTGCGTCGAAAACGCGCAGAGCCGCGTTGTTCATCAGTTGATCGGCGGGAATACCCAGCACGTTAATCGCGCGCGCATCCACAGCGCGCATCTCTTCCGAGGTCAAAAGCGGCTTCATCGTGGACATTTTAGCATCGCGCGTCCTGCGCTATAATGCCTCGACCGATGAAGCGCCGTTCCATCAAATGGGGAAGCATCCCGGCTGTTCTTGCCGGCCTTGCATCACTTCTGTTGGCGGCCGCGACCGCGGTTTACGCGCAGTCCAAACCCAAAATGGTTCCCGCGGAGTTCAAGCCGCCCAACTGGGAAGACGGCACGGTATGGAACTTCGGCATCTACGACAAGGCTCTAAACCGCATTGGAACCGCCGCCTACAAGGTCGTTTTGGATCCGGAGGCCGGGCCGACGAATTACACGATCCGTTACAACGCCAAAAGCGCGGACATGGCGGAGGCTTCCACCTGCATCGTGGACAAGAAATCCCTTCTCCCGGTAAGGAGCAGCAGAAAGCTTTCGCAGGGAGGCTCGGACTATTTCACGAACGTGAGCTACGGTCCCGGTTTCGTCAAGGTTTCGAAGCGCCGTGACAACGGTGCGATTTCGGAAGAGACGATACCTGCGGACACAAGCGCAAATCTATTCGACTTCGAGCAGCTGCTGCCGATTCTGCCCCAGATCCAGTGGAGCGGCAGGACGAGTGTATATTTTTACATTTTCATCGCGTCTCGCAGAACAACGTCCTGGGTGACGGTTGAGGATCTAGGCCCGGAAACGATTAGTTACAAGGAGCGCATCTGGCGCTGCAGAAAACTTTCCATGAGGAGCGACGTCGGCGACCAGTACGTTTGGATGACGATCTGGAACGGCCGCAGCCGCATTGCCAAATTCGACGGAGGCGGATACCTATTCATCGATCTCGATTTGCCGAGCACAGGCACGCAGGCCGATTTGCAGGGCAAGATGTCGCTTGAAGACGCAATGAGCGCTGCCGGCGCGCCGGTGGGCTGAAAAGATATGACTGCAATCCTGCTGAAGGGCGGCCGGATTCTGGATTTTGCGCGCGGCCTGGACGAAACTGGTGATGTGTTGATTGCGGACGGCGTCATCGTATCCGCGGGAGGGGACGCGCTTCCCATTAAATCCGGACGCGGTAGGTCTTCGGGCGATGTCAAGACTTTCAACTGCGCGGGCTGCATAGTCACTCCCGGATGGGTGGATTTGCACGTGCATCTTCGCGAGCCGGGACAGGAATCGAAAGAAGACATCGAATCGGGCACGCGCGCCGCGGCCGCGGGCGGATTCACGACCGTTTGCTGCATGCCAAACACGAATCCGCCGATCGCGGACAAGTCGGTTGTGAGCTACATTCAGGAGCGCGCGGACGAGGCCGGAAGCTGCCGCGTGATGCCCGTCGCCGCGCTGACCGCGGGCCGCGAAGGGCGCGAGCCCGCCGCGTTTTCCGCGCTCGCCGCGCGCGGCGTGACGCTTTTCAGCGACGACGGAAGCGACGTGGCGGATTCCGGGGTGATGCTTGCCGCGCTGCAGTCGCTGCGCGCGTATCCCGCGACCGCGTGCATCCACGCGGAGGACCGCACTCTTTCCGCGGGCGGAGTGATGCACGACGGCGCGGTCGCGGCGCGGCTGGGCCATCTGGGAATCCCTGCGGTTTCCGAAACCGTCGCCGTCGCGAGGGCGATTTTGCTCGCAAAACACGCGAAAGTGCCGGTGCACATCTGCCACCTTTCCTCGAAGCGGAGCGTGGAAATCGTGGCCTGGGCCAAAAAGCAAGGCTTCCCCGTGACTTGCGAGGTGACGCCCCAGCACCTGTTATTGACCGAAGAAGCGGTCGCGGAGTGGGGAAGCGTCGCCAAGGTAAATCCGCCGCTGCGGAGCGAGCGCGACAGGCGCGCGCTCGTAGCCGCGCTTGCCGACGGAACGATCGACTGCATCGCGACCGACCACGCGCCGCACACGCGCGACGAGAAAGAGCAGGTGATGGAGCTGGCGCCTTTCGGCATCGTCGGGCTCGAAACCTGCGCGGGGCTTTTGTGGAAGCATCTAGTTCAAACGGGCGAGATAAGCGAAGCCAGGTTTTTCGACGCGCTTGCCGCGGCGCCGTACCGGATATTGCGCGCGGACGCGTCGCGCGCGAGCCGGAAAAAGCCGGAGCTCGCGGTTCCGGGACTGACCGCGCGCGGCAAAAAGTTTTGGGATTGCGTAAAAAGCGGATGGGGAACGCTTGCGTACGGCGCACCGGCGGACGTTACCGTTTTCGACCCGCGGCCGAATTGGACGGTCAGGCCGGATAAATTCGAGTCCAAGTGCAAGTTTTCGCCGTTCGCAGGATGGAAGGCGAAGGGCAGGGCGGCGCTGACGATAGTCGCGGGCGAAGTCCGGCACCTGGCCTAGCGCAACCATTTCCGCAAGCGGATTTATTTCAAACAAAGAGCGCGGCGTTCACGCCGCGGGCCGTCCGGCAACTCAACAAAGGCAGCGGCCTTCAGGCCGCAAGTCCATTGAAGTGCCGGCCTTGTGAATATTGTATCA
>JABRWB010000026.1 GCA_039961635.1 bacterium | reverse complement strand
CCTCCAAATGTTGCGTTTGTCGCTCGCGCTTGTGATGCTGTTCACAGCATGCACGGGGAGCGATAAGAGGATGAACGCCGCGGCGGCACCGGAGGCGGCGCTTACCGGCACGCAGGGCGAATCCCCGGCGGACGGCATTACTAACCGAGCGCCCGCGGTGGATCCTGGTCTGGAAGGCGACGAGCCGGAAGGGGGTGGTGGGGAAGGCCTGCTAGGAGGCGTTGGAGGAATTGCACCCAGGCAAACGCGAATGTTTACGGACCCCAGGAATGGCAAAACTTATCCAATTGTTAATAATGCAGTACTTGTTGCCTTTTTGAATCCACCGCAATTGCCATTGGTCGACGCCAACTATTTTGATGTGCCAAGGTCGCGGCTTGATCCGGTATACAATATTCAGTGGCCGGAGCTAATTAACGATCCGCAGATCCATGCGTTCATCGTCGCTGAAAACCTGGATGTTTACAACGAGTGGAAGGCGATTAAGTTGATTGCGGCAAACCTGCCTCCGGGTCAAACCGTCGAGGATGCGGTTGCGAATTGGCCCGTGGAGTACTCGGGGATTGTGGAATATGTGAATCCGGTGTCCTTTGCGAGATTAGATTCATGGCCAGCGGAAAATCCAAACGATTTTTGGTTTGGCTGGAATTTAAGGGAATCAGCCTGCTATGACATTAACATTCAACAGGCATGGCGGTCTGGAATCGAGTTTTTGGGGTCGCCGTGCGAAGTTATAGCGGTTTTGGATTCAGGTGTTCAACGCGACCATCCGGACATTGGATTTCGACTAACCAGCAATGGAGTTAATGCAAACTACAGCTCAAGGGATATTGACTTCACGTTAGGGCGAGGGGAGCCGTATCCTTGGCTTCTTGACTTTTCCGCCGGTTACGCCATTTATACTGGTCATGGAACCTGTGTTGCAAGTGCTGCAGTTGCAGGAATTAACAATGATGGTACCGGGCAAATGAATCCTCTTGGATTGTGCGGCATAGCCTACTACAACCAGGTGCTGCCAGTTGCAATTACAATGGAATACATCGAAAGTATTGATGAGTACGCATTTGCGGATGATACAATCTTCAATGCGTATTATGCTGTGGCACTGATGAAGGGCTTGCCGATAGACAATCCATTTCCCGATCAGATACAGATACCGAACTGCAACATAGAAGTGATAAATGCCAGCTTTTCTGATAGCGAATACGATAATCGGGAAGATGGGTTGGTTAACTACATCGCGTACTACATCGTTTTTGTCGCCTCAGCGGGTAACGATGGGAGTACAACCAATTCAGTTAATTGGCCCGCATCCTGCATGAATGCACTTTCAGTCGCGGCGCACAACTCAAGTGGTAATAGATTGGAGGATAGTAATTACTGCCAATTTGTCGATATAGCCGCTCCAGGTAGCCACATTTATGTCGCAGATATGGTTGGTCAAAACAGTCATGGCGATTGGCTGGGCTATTCATTCGGCCTTTTGGATTACGTAGTCTATCTTAATGGAACTTCGCTGGCGGCCCCGCATGTTACTGCAGTCGCCGCGCTACTGAGTTCCAAGGATAGGCTGTTGTGGCCGCAGCATATTCGTGAGAGGATAATCAATACTGCCGCAGATCTAAACTCAAACGATCCTCTTTACGGGCGGCTCGGTCGACTTGACGCTTACGCTGCACTCTCGCAATAAGGGGAAAAACAATGTTCAGATTCCTAATAGCTCTTTTGCTTGCGCTCTTGATTTGGTTAACGTCGATTTCTTGTTCGGTTTTGCTGGTAGGCAATACTTATGCGAAGAACCAAGATGAAAGAGCGCTTCTAGCCTCCATGCATGCGCATTTCAGTGATTTGCTCGAAAAGAGGGTTCTCGGCATTCTAGATCCCGGCGAGAGTATGGTCGACCGATTCAAACTCAATTTGCGTTACAATCCCGATTTACAGGTGCTAGAATGGGATTATGCAAATCCCGGCGATTGCGACCTGAACGGTGAAGTCGGCATTTCGGATATTACGCCTATCGCGCTGAATTACGGTCGCTTCCCACTTGACGCAGTCGGTGATGAGCAGTTGTCGCTGCGACTCATTGACGTTGACGAAAGCGCCGAGATTGGAATGTCCGACATTACGCCGATTGCACTGAATTACCAGAATCGAATTGAGGGGTACAGAATATATATCGCTGATTCCAACAATGGCGATTCTGACTGGGTACTCCATGCCGAAATTCCCTTTGCTGAATTGGCTTGGCAGTCGCCAGGAATGCTGTTTTATCCCCTTGATGAGCAACTAGCAGAGGCTGTTAAGCTAGAAACATTTGTTTCCAGCGATTGGCCTGGCGGAACTGGGTTTAAAGTTGTTGATGCAATCGGCCCCATTCCGCCCGATGATGGGCCTAGGCCGATTCGAGAGTTTACCCATCCTATCACCGGTCAAACTTACGAAATTGTGGATGGGTGCATTTTTGTCGCCTTCCGAGTTCCGCTTACCGATCCACGAGTTGAGCAGTTCATTGTTTCGGAAAGGCTTTCTGTTTACAACCGTTGGGAATCGATGGCAACAATTACGGCCAATTTACCTGCCGAAACTACCGTTGAGTATGCGGTTGAGTTCTGGCAGGCGGAAAATCCTGACTTTATTTCGTATGTCAGACCAATTACCCTGGTTTATTTGTATTAGCCATTTAGGTTGGCTTCTGTACAAGGCGCGGGCGGTTTCATCCCGCCCGCGTCCGGCTCCGGTTGAGCCGCCGCAGCTTATCTACCTCGACCGCAGCGTCGCGGTGAATTCCATTCTTGCTCCGCCGCGGACTACGACGACCTTCACGACGTCGCTTGCGCGGCCCAGGCTTCCGGAGCGCGTTTCTCAAGCCGGTAACCGGGTGCGGCTAAGGGAAAGTGAGACTCATGCCCACTCCCCGCGCCTATCCGAATCCAAGAGCCGCGCCGCCAATTCTCGCCGATGAGATTGGGGACTTTTCGCACGGCTCCTCTTCCGGCGCCGTATCGCCGTAGTCGTACGCGCCCTCGCCCTGGAT
>JABRWB010000025.1 GCA_039961635.1 bacterium | reverse complement strand
AAGCTGCTCCGCTGGAACTCCCCGGCAGAGGCCATTTACGAGGAACTGCTACACTTCCCTAACCCCGAAAGTGTTGCACTTCATTTTTGAATCCGGGCGCACACGCGACATGCCGGGAAACCGCGCTGCCGGTATAATTGCATCGGGTATCGGAGGAACAAAATGAAGCAAACTCAAACGGCAAGCCGCCTGGCAGCCGCCGTCGGCGGCGCGTTGTTGGCCGCGCTGCTTCCTGCAACGCAGGCATTCGGGGATGTTACGAAGGAAAAATGGGCGCGGGCCTGGCCAATCACGCAAATAAGCGTAACCGGATACTTCAGCCCGGACATAAAACGGATAGCGGTCATGCCTTTTACGGTCGCCGGCGACGACAAAGCTATGGCCGAATCGCTGATGAACAAGCTGATTGCGGAGATTGCGCGCGAAGGCGTACTGGAAACCATCAGCCGCTCCGAGCTTGAGCGGATACTCGGCGAGCAGCGGTTCCAGCAAAGCGGTTTCGCTGACGCTGCGTCCATTAAGGAAATGGGACGGCTGCTTGGCGTGGACGCACTGGTGATCGGAAGCGCGTCGGATCTGTCCAGCAAGACCGAAAGGCACGAAGAGGACGCCGTCGACTACTACAAGGAGGAGCAGAAAGAAAAGAAAGTCTGGAACAAGGAAAAGCAAGCCTATGAAACCAAGTACGAAACGGTAAAAATCCCGGTCTACAAAAAGGTGCAGGTCGTGGAGCAGTGGAGCCATGCAAGTTTGGAAGCA
Source organism: bacterium (assembly GCA_039961635.1). NCBI lineage: Bacteria > bacterium. The sequence goes on along the minus strand of JABRWB010000025.1, from coordinate 35,873 downwards.
AAACTTGTGGGAATCGAAACCGGACAGGTGCTGCATGCTTGCACTGGGAGCGGGGATTTCAGCAATCGGAATTACGCGGGACAAGGCACGACTTATTCCGAGGGCGAAATGCTCTCGTGGGCGGTTGACAAGGCGATGGACCAGCTGGCAAAGGAAATAACGCCCTTTAAGGAGACTTACATATCGTACCTGTTTTGCCATTCGGGCGACTTCGTGAGCAAGGAATTCGCCGACGCATGGGCGCTTGCCGTCGGCGGAGATTTGGAAGGCGCGCTCGCCGGATTCAGAAACGCGTACCGTCCGGACAAAATCAAGAAGGAAAAAATTTACTATATCGCGTGGAACGAGTGTTTGATGCTGGCGTCGCTCGAGCGCTGGGCGGAATTCGACGCCGCTTTGGCCGAGTTCAAGAAGGAATTCGCCGGCATACTTTCAAAGGAGCGCGGACTTGCCGCGAACGCGGACGGGCTGGGCGCGTTCCTGGCGCGCAATTTCGAGCGGCGGCACGGGGCTTTTCTTGCAGGCTCGATGAAAATCGCCGCGGTGGACGGCGCGGACTATTACGTGGCCGTACCCGTGGGATTGAAGCTGTACAAAGGAAACCGACTGGCGGTCGTCGAAACAAAAACGATCTACAACGAACTGACGGGAGAAGTACTGACAACGAAAGAATCAACAGTGGCGGAACTTCAGGTAATCGAGACAGGGGAGGGCTTTGCCTTGTGCATTCTGGTTTCCGGCGCCGCGAAGGTGGGCGACGCCGTCCGGGTGGTATAATCCGGCGATATGACGAAGGAAGAAGCGAAGTTGTGGATTGAGCGCGCGCTTAAGGACATGGCGCTGGCGGAATCAATCTCGCCCTCGGAACAGGGCGAAAACATCGTCTTTCATTGTCATCAAGCGTTGGAAAAAGTATTGATGGCGCTAATTACGTCAAAAGGCGGATCAAATCGAATACCGCGAATTCACGACCTCCTTTCGCTCTACAAGGAAGCCGCGCTTGACAAGTCGAAGCCTGAATTCCTGGAGCTCATTAACGAGTTGAACAAACTCTACCTGCCGGCAAAGTATCCCGACTTGGGCCAATATCCCGCATTTCGAGATATCGAGTGGCTTATGCGCAGGACAAAACAGACAAAGTAGGTGTTTGAATGGCTGTTGACACAACTTCCCTAGTCGAAGAACTCGCCAGATTTGTCGAACATCTGCGCGGGAAAACGGAAATCCCGATTTCCGCGGTGTACCTATTCGGAAGCGCTACAAATTTCGAGGGAATGGACGAACACAGCGACGTTGACCTGGCAGTATTCAGCCCCATATTCAATCAAATTGAGGTGGAGACTATCGACAAATTGTTTAGCGAGGCACTTAAAAGCGGTCTGAGTGCCGATCTCGCAGGCAGATTGGAGTTTCACCTTTATCCGGAAGAAGCTATACACAATCCCAACACCTTCGTCCGCGAAGAAGTGCTCAAGTTGGGTCTCAAGCTGTTTTCGAATAACCGCGAAGATGTGGGCGATCTCAGGGACTTGCTGGAAGACTATTTGATATGTCCGAAATGCAGTTTCATCGTTGAATGCTGCGGCTGCAACAAGGATCCAAACAGCCAGATATACACATCACTGTTTCTATTGGATCCAAGATGGTTCAGTTTGTTCAAAAGCCTTAACTGGATGCGCGAAGAAATTATTCACCAGGACAGTCTGGGGCTATACGAAAACCTTGAACTGGCACTAGTTGCGTGGTCCATGTTTGATGAATATGCAACGGCGAATATCAGACAGAGATTGCTGCTGAATTACGACTACACCGCCGATGCCGCCGACGAAATAGACTCCTATTTCCTTAAGATGAATTACGCGGAATTCGCAAAAGAGGTCTGCAATATTAGCTGGGAAAAAATAAGCGCGGACGCTCTTGCCGAAGCAAAAAACAGCGAGTTCGAGAAGAGAAGAGAGAAGGCGAAGGAGCTTAGAAACAGCTTCGTACATGGTCGGCTCCCTTATATCGCTGGTAAATTGCCAACGCCGGGCGAGATTCGCGACTTTTGCCGTCTTGTCTTGAAAGATCTTGATTTTCTCTTCAAGCCGACTGCCGACTTCGCCTATTACGCATATGGAATTATGATGAAGAATCTAAAAAGTGATATAACGGTGAATGGCCATACATATCATCTGAGTAAACATGCCACGTAATCCCTCAATCAAAAAAGTAATGGTCATTGGCAGCGGGCCGATCATCATCGGCCAGGCAGCCGAATTCGATTATGCCGGCAGCCAGGCCTGCCGCTCGCTGCGAGAGGAAGGCGTGGAAGTAGTCCTCATCAACTCCAACCCCGCGACGATAATGACGGACATAGGCATTGCCGACCGCGTTTACGTCGAGCCGATGGACGCCGAGCACATCGAGGCGATCCTCGAGCGAGAGCGCCCGGACGGGATACTGCCCACGCTTGGGGGACAGACCGGTCTCAACCTGGCGGTCGAGCTTTGGGAGGCGGGTATACCGCAGAAGTACGGCGTGAAGCTCCTTGGCACGTCTTTCGAAAGCATCAAGCGCGCCGAGGACAGGCAGCTGTTCAAGGACACGATGCAGGCGATAAACATGCCTATTCCGGCAAGCACAATCGCAACGACGATGCGCGAGGCGGACGAGTTCGCGGAAAAGCACGGATTCCCCCTTATCATACGCCCGGCGTACACGCTGGGGGGCACCGGCGGCGGAATCGCGTACAACACCGACGAGTTCCACCATTTCGTCAATACCGGCATCGTGTCGAGCCGCGTCAATCAGGTGTTGATCGAGGAATGCGTCGTCGGATGGAAGGAAATCGAGTACGAGGTGATGCGCGACGAAGCCGACAACTGCATAACGATATGCAACATGGAAAACCTTGACGCGATGGGCGTCCATACGGGCGATTCGATGGTGGTCGCGCCGTCGCTCACGCTCACGGACAAGGAATACCAGATGCTGCGGAGCGCGTCGCTGGCAATAATCCGCGAGCTGAAAATCTGCGGCGGATGCAACGTGCAATTCGCGCTTTCCCCAACCGAACTGAAGTTCTACGTGATAGAGGTCAATCCGCGCGTGAGCCGGTCGAGCGCGCTGGCAAGCAAGGCGACGGGCTATCCAATTGCGCGCGTTGCGGCGAAAATCGCGCTTGGACTCAATTTGGATGAGATCACCAACGCGGTCACAGGCAAAACCAAGGCCAGCTTCGAGCCGGCACTGGACTACGTCGTAATCAAAATTCCGCGCTGGCCGTTCGACAAGTTCAAGGGAGCTGACAAGACGCTTGGCACGCAGATGAAGGCGACCGGCGAAGTTATGAGCATAGATCGCACGTTCGAGGGCGCGTTCCTGAAGGCGCTGTCCGCGCTCGAAGTGAAGCTGGACAGCTTCCGCACCCGGCACTTCTCGCACATGTCGGACGAACAGCTTCGCGAAGAGCTTTCGATTCCTACCGACGGACGCATTTTTGCTTTGTTTGAAGCGCTTTTCCGCGGTTGGGACATCGTGCATTTGGGAAGGCTGACGCATATAGACGCGTTTTTCCTCAGACGTTTCGCCGAGCTTGTCGAGGAGGAAAAACGCGCCAGCGCCGCGCTCGGCGGCGCCGCCGATGCAAACCAGCTAAGCCTCTTCGATAAAGATCGGAAGGAAGCTTTGCCGGCCATCGAATTCACTGCGGAGCAGCTTCGCAATTGGAAACGACTGGGACTGACGGACCGGATGGTCGGCCAGATGATCGGCAAATCCGAAAGCGAAGTAAGAAAGCTGCGTTTCGAACTTACGCCCGTAGTTTCGACCGTTTACAAGGAAGTGGACACCTGCGCGGCGGAGTTCGAGGCGGGCAGCCCCTATTACTACGCGACTTACGAAAAATCGGGCGACATTGAATCGCCCAAATCCGGAAACGGCCTCAACCGCCGCGTGGTCGTATTAGGCGGCGGCGCGATACGAATCGGACAAGGTATAGAATTCGACTACTGCATAACTCACGCGTTGATGGCGCTTCACAATATGGGTTACGAAGCGATAATCGTCAACAACAATCCAGAAACGGTTTCCACCGACTTTGACCTTTCAGACGCGCTGTTTTTCGAGCCGCTGACGACGGAAAGCGTGCTCGATGTCGTGAACCAGCTCAAACCTCTCGGCGTGGTCGTCCAATTCGGAGGGCAGACCTCAATCAACCTGGCGCTGCCGCTTTGGGAAGCGGGCGTCAACATCCTCGGTACCACGGCCGAGAGCATCGAAGTCACCGAAGACCGAAAACTGTTCGACTCGCTGATGGAGGAATTGGGCATCCCGCGCCCGCCCGGGGTCGCAACCACCGAATATGACCTAGCACCGCAGTTGGGAGAAAAGCTGGGATACCCTGTGCTTGTGCGGCCCTCGTTCGTCCTCGGTGGACGGGCGATGGAAATCGTGTACACCGAAGACGGAATGCGCCAATACATCCTTGCGAACCGCCATGCGTTTCAGGGCCGTCCGCTGTTGATTGACAAGTACCTTTCGGGCATCGAATTGGAAGTGGACTTGGTATCCGACGGCGAAACGGTTATCATTCCGGGCGTGATGGAGCATATCGAGCGCGCCGGCGTGCACAGCGGCGACTCGATGGCGGTTTATCCTCCGCAAAACGTCAGCGACGTGCTGATAGGCCGCATCGTTGAGATGGGAACCGCGATCGCGAAAAAAATCGATGCGCGAGGTTTGATCAACATCCAGTTCGTGCTCGCGGAGGGCAAGCTTTACGTGCTCGAAGTCAACCCGCGAGCCAGCCGCACCGTGCCGTTCATCTCAAAGGTAACGGGATTGCCGCTCGTTCCGATGGCCATGCTGGCGGTGATGGGAGGCAGGCTCGCGGAATTGCCCGGAATCCAGCCGGGGCTGTACCCGTCCCAGGATCTTGTCGCGGTCAAGGCGCCCGTTTTCAGCTTTTCCAAGATGCAGCGAGTGGACGTGTCGCTCGGCCCCGAAATGAAAAGCACCGGCGAAGTGATGGGGCTCGCGCGCGACTTCCCCGCGGCGCTGGCCAAGGCGATGGCCGCCGCGGGCATCCCCGTTCCGCGCGAAACGAAGGATATCGGCGTGCTTTTGACTCTGGCCGACAACGACAAAGAAGAGGGGCTTGGATTCGCCAAGCGGCTGGTCAGGCTGGGCATCAAGGTGTATTCCACCGAAGGCACCGCCGCGTATTTGAACCGGAACGGCGTGCCCGCGGAAGTCGTGAAGAAGCTTCACGAAGGCCGGCCCAACATCGAGGATCATATTCTCAGCGGCAAGTTCAGGCTTTTGTTCAACACGATCAGCGACAACAAAATCGCGGAAGTGGACGGACTGAAAATCCGGCGAGCGGCGGTCGAGCACAACGTCCCGGTGATAACTTCGCTGGACACCGCCAAGGCGCTGTTGAGCGTCCTCGAAGACAAGCGGTACAAAAAGGGCAAGGTGACGATCACCGCGCTGAACGACATCCCGCAGCAGTGGAAGGAAATCAAGTTCGCCAAAACGGTGCAGGCCAACCGCTGAAATTGCCGTCCTTAGCCGGTCGAAAACTCCCGCGCGCGCGCTTCGTAATCCGCGGCCAGCGCTTCGTCTCCGAATTGCCTTTCAAGCTGCGCAAGCTTTTCCCACATCGCACCGAACAGCCCGTTGTATTTAATCCAAGTCGGGCGGACGAAATCCGGCGAAACCGGGCGGACTATCGGTATCGCGTCCAGAAGACATTTGGAAAGGACATCCCGCGCTTCCCGCGCGCGGCCCGTCCCTTCCAGAAACGAAGCGTATTCCCAATAATATTCAGGCGAGTTGTGCGGGTCCAGCTCGATCGCAGCCTTCATATGCAGCTCGACCGAATCCTCGGAGCCCCGGAACGGCTGCAAAAATTCCAACCGCGGATTGTTGAATCCCGCGCGCGCGACCGCGGCCAAAAGGAAGTGCGCGCGCGCTACCTTGTCGTATTTTTCTAGCGTCAGCTTTATTCTTTCGAAGTCCTCAAGGCGGAACTCGTCAGGCTTTGCGTCCTCGGTGGAACGCGCGACCGCGCCGCCGAGAGCCCGTTCGATTACCGCGACCGGGGCGTTCGCCGAAACGGCCAGACCGGAAACGGACACCGAATACTCTTTGTTCTCATTGACGAAGTGGAGCATCCCGAAATCGCGCAGCCAGAAGGCCATCAGCACGGCCGCAATGGCCGCGATCCCGGCGCGCCGCAGGCTCGGGCGGCTTGAGCCTCTTTCATCCGCACGATTGGGCGCGTTCGGTGCGGCATCCGCCGCAGCGCTTGCACCCGCTGCAGCGAGCGCGCAGAGCGAAATGAGAATCCACGCGTTCGGCGGATAACTTAGGTCGAAATCCACTAGCGAATGGACAAACAATCCCAGCGCGGCAAGCGCGGCAAATCCTGGCAGCCGCACCTGCGCGCGCGATTTCCAGGCGCGAAACGAATTGAAAGCAAACCAAACAACCGCGGCGAACAGAAGAAAACCTATCGTTCCTTGTTCGGACAGCGTTTTGAGCGGGAAGCTGTGCGGATCGGTCGAATAATATACAAGGCTCGGCTGATAGCGCATGAACGCGTTTCCGAACGTGCCCGAACCCGTGCCTGCCACAGGATTGTCGGCGAAAATCCGCAGCGCCCCGCGCCAGAAAGTAAGCCTGCCCTGAAGCGAGTAGTCGAGCTTGTTGAATGTGCTTGCGGCGTGGGACGAAAGCACTCCGGCGACTCCCGGCTTGAGCGCGAAAATCACGATGCATACAAATGCCGCGAACAAGATTCCGCCAAGTGCGCCCCTTCTGGGCAGCGCAGTGCCTGTATTTTCGCGCCGCTTAAGAGCCAGCGGGGAAACAAGGAGCATGAGTACGGCAACCAGCCATGCCGCTCTGCTTAGCGTCAACACGAATGCTGCGCACTCGATTATCACTACGGCGAGCCAGAACATGCGCACGAATTTTCTGTCCCAGGATTGCAACAGCTCGCAAACCGCGAGCGGAATGCAAGCGAGCAGGAATCCGGCGAAGGGATTGTGCAATCCGAAGGTGCCTTCAACCGCGAGCCGCGATTTTTCGAGCGATTCCGTGCCCCAAAGCAGAAACAAACCGTACGCGGACGGAAGGAGGCCGGAAAGCGCGACTGCCGCGGATACGAATCGCGCGCCGAGCGCGGCCGCGCCTTCGGCCGCGATCAGCGCGACCGCGATCCACGAAAGCATCCGCATGCTTTCAATGTGCGATAGAAAAGGATACTCGCTCGACGCTATCGAAACGAACGAAAAAAGCGTCCAAAGCATCGCGGCCAAAAGCAATCCGCTTTCGCGGATTCGCGTGCGCGACGGGAGCAGCGCCGCCGCGACAAGCAGCGCAGGCCAGGAAACCAGATCGAGCACGGAGCGCGCGAAATTCGTGCCCATGAAAAGCGGCGGGACGACATACATCGCGGCAATCAGCGCGCCGAAGATAATCCGCTCTCCCAATCCCGGCGCATGGGCACGCGGAGTTTCCGCGTCGGTTTTAATCATCTTGCCGGTGCGAGGCATTCTTCCCCCTTTCCGGCAGCGCCTAGCCGACCGTGGTGAAGAACGTCATGAACCACGCGCCCTTGACGTATTCGATGGGCGCGTCCACGAACAGAAATCCCAGCACGAGCACCGCGAGGGCGGGGAAAACGACCGCGACGCGCTGGAAGAAAATCGGCACGAACGGCCGGGCGAGCTCCTCGCGTATCGGCTTGAGAAGGTACATCCGCTTGATTATGCCGACGTAATAGAAAACCGCGATGATCGTGTTGACAAGCGTGAGGAGCAACAAAACGAACATAACGGGAAACTGGAGTATGTGCTCCGCCATGCTGTAAAAGACGAGGAATTTGGCGATAAATCCGGCGGTCGGCGGAATGCCGGTCAGGCCCAGCAGGCATATGGTCATAAAGAACGCCAGGAAAGGCGACCTTCGATGCAATCCGTTCAACGTATCGAGGTTGTCGTCGCCGCCGGAAACCTCGTTCAGCATTCCCACGATAAACGCGCCGAGGTTCATCAAAAGGTAGATGAGCATGTAATACATCGCCGCGTAAAATCCCCAGCTTTGCGTAGCGTCGTTCGAGCCCGACAATCCCGCGCAAATCACCGCGATGATGATATATCCCATCTGCGCGACGCCGCTGTAACCCATAAGCCGTTTAAAGCTGGTCTGCGTCAGGGCCATTATGTTGCCGACAAACAACGTCAGCAACGCGATCACCACGAACAAAGGCAGCCAGACTTTCGCCACAGGCAGAAACGCCACGAGGTAAATGCGCATCAGGATCGCGAAGCCTGCAAGCTTGGGAAATACGCTGATGAACGCAGCATGCACCGTGGGCGCGCCTTCAAACGCATCCGGCATCCACATGTGGAACGGCGCGACGCCCACTTTGAAGCCGACGCCTACGAGAATCATAATCATCGAAAAAATCAACAGCGGATGATTGGGATTGATCGTAAGCATCTTGTACTTGATGTCGTAGATGTTGGTCGAGCCGACGATGCCGTAGATATAGCTTATGCCGAAAAGCATTGCGGCGGACGCGACCGCCCCCGAAAGAAATATCTTGAGCCCGCCTTCCAGGCTTTTAAGGTTGTCCTTGTAATAGGCCGCGAGGAGATACAGGAAAATGCTTCCGAATTCCGTCATCACGTAAATCGCAAGCAGGTCGCTCGAACCGACCATAAGGTCGAAGGCGATGGTCGCGGTTATGTACATGACCAGGAATTCGGTTTTGAATTTGGTCATGAGCGGATAGCGGAAAAGCGTCAGGAAAAGGCAGATGTCGCCCCAATCGAAAATCTGTTTGAAGAAAAGCGCGTAAGGGTCTATCGTTTCAAGCTGCCCCCACCATAAACCCAGCCCGTAACTGAAAAACCTGCTGGTCATGTACATTAGATGCAGCGTCAGCAGGAAATTCAGGAACATTGATACAATGCCTATCCAAGTGTACGCGTTATAGTACTTGGGGCCGTAGATAAGGAAAAGTACGAGGATGATAAACACCCCGAGCAGCAGAACCAGCTCGGGGAAAAGCAGATAATATGCCTGGTGTTCCCAACCCCAGTGAGTCAGCCACCGGGATGGTTCCGACCAAAGGAGCGCGATGCGCCCCCACACCGTTACGATCAAGCTATACAGCCAGGACGCAAATCCCTCCATGCCTTCCCCAAAAAATCGCCCCGGCAAAGACCGGGGCAAAGGGATTCAAAACGGGGTGGGCGATCAATAATCGCCCGAAATGAACTTTTTCGTACGGGACATCGTCGAGTAAGTCCCGTAAACCGTGAGGCGCATCGTTACTGCGGTCGTGTCCGCCTCCAAGATTCTGATCTCAACACCGTTAAAGTAGGTCGCCGCTCCGGGTCCGCCCTGGGACGGTCTGCCGTTGACCGTAAAAAGCACAATCGGATAGTTGCCGAGTTCGACAACCTCGACAACGCGGATGTTGAGCGAGTCGATCATCTCGTAACCGTACGATTCCTGCAGGAATTTGATGATTTCCTCTTCGTTTGTTTCGCCGGAGCGGGGCGGGCGCAGCTCTTCCGGTATATAGTCGAGTACAACCGTGAGGGGGTCAACTCGGCCGATATCCTCGGCAAACGCCTCGGGCTCGCTGACCTTTTCCTCAAGATCCTTATACTTCTCTTCCAGGATTTCGTCGGGATTTAACTTCCTGAAGGCAAGCAGCTTCTCGTTTATCCCTTTGCCTTCCCCAGCCAGCTTCGCGGGAGCCGGCTTGCTTGGCTCGGAAGGTTCGCTCGGCTTTGAAGGCTCTGCGGCCGGGGCGGCGGGCATGCCCGTCTCAAGGCCCATCGCAGGGGGAGGCCCGCCTGCAGAAGTTTCGCCGCCGGACGAAGGAGCGGACGCAGGCGGCGCGCCGGGCTGTGCGCCTATTTCTTGCGCGTATTGTGCGGTCATATCTCCGGCAAGAGGGTCATCTCCCGAAATGGAAAGTCCGCCGGAGAAGAAATAGGTGAAGATGGCCGCGACAATCGCGATTCCAAGAATCGCCATCAGAGTTTTGTTTTGCATCAGTTCCTGCATCTAAATCAACTCCCCGTTAGCACGTCTCGGCGCCCGGCATACCTTCCGGAGTGTCGCCGGTGGCGTTCTGATTTGGGTTCATCAGGTAAATCGTAATCTCCATTTCGAAATCGGTAAAAACCCGAAGCAAACCTGAATTTTCGCCCGAATCGTTTTTAAAGCAGTGAACCGTGTAAAGGTAGCCTTTGCCGCGCTGCATGTTTTCGATCAGGCGCTTCATACCTTCATAGGTAGTCCTGATCTTTTTAATCGTTATCGGCAGCGGCTTTATGAACGTATCAGGCACCCCGATTGCATCGCCGCCTTCGGGCTTCTTTGAAGGATCCTGACCTTCCGGTTTGGAAATGTACTTCCACGAAAACAACTCCGCCACTTTGTCCGGGTCGATCCAATCCGGCATAGTTTCAATCGGATCGTCGATGTACCACGGCATCACGAACTCGTAGTCGAAATCAAGCTCGATCGTATAGGGATCGATGTTGGAACGCACGAGCAGGTCGAAAAGGACGGTTTTAAAGAATTCAAGGATGTCGTCCTGGTTCTTGAAAAACTTGAACTGAACGGATTCAAGCTTCTCGTCCATGACTTCCTTGATGTACTCCGCCTCGGCCAGCTTCGCGGCCTTGCGCTGGTAAGTGGCATTCAGCTCCTGCTGCTTGGTTATCTCATCGTCCAGAGTGGCGATTTCTTTTACTTTTGTCTGGTAAAAACCCTTGAAAAACACAAGGAAAAAGACAACCGCCAGAACGCCGAACAGGATGACCATGTTCTGGGGCGTAAAAATCGGCTGCTTTATGGGCGCTTCGGGCTTGCCTTTTGCCGGTGGCTGTTTACGTGTTGACGACACTCTGCACCACCTCCTCCCAATCGGTTAACGGAGCGAGCGGCTCTTCCTGGTTCCAAACCTTGCTTTGGATCTTCACCGTAATGTCGAATCCCCACGAAACAACCCGCCTGGCCCAAGGAGGAGTGCCGAAAAAGTCCTCAATGTTATGTCCCGGGCGGCCGGTCCAGCGAGGCGGACGAAATTCGTCCATAGGAGCCCCGGCGGACAGCAATCCGCCGACCGACGGCGCGGGAACCGGTGCCTGGCCGCTTAGCGTGGTGGCCGGCCCGCCAATCGACGCGGCACCTCCGCCGCCTCCTCCCGAACCTCCTCCAGCCGCCTCGTCACCCGATTCGGATACTTCCACTTGAGCGAAGAAATCGGAGTGATCCAGCGCCAGGCAGAAAAGCATCAAATCGTATCGGGAAGAAGCGACGCCCTTGACATCTATCGTGGCGTCGCTCGAATTGAAAGTCACTTCCGTAAGGTACACGGTGTCAGGCGTAACGGCGCCAAGCTCGGTCATATACCCCGGCCAAATCGGCTGCTTGGCGACCAGCCCGAAAACCTGTTTGAACTTTGGAATGTTTGCCTGAATCTTGGTTTTCACGTTGTCAAACGTGTCCGCATCGCCTTTGTATTGAGCCTCCACCTGTTTCGCTTCCGCAAGCTCCTGGTTTTTCTGACTTATCTTTGCGTCGAGAAGCGAAATTTGGTAGTAAAACAGAGCCGCCATAATCAGAAGCACGATCACGCCAGCCCACACCACCGTGCGAGCCTGCTCCTTCAAATAGTAGGTCTGCGGCATCAGGTTGAGCTCGGGCTTGGCGCGGAATGAAAGATCCGCTGCAAGGCCGGATGCCACCACCAACTTTTCGGCGTGCTCGCGCAGCAGGTCCTGGGAGTAAACTCCCTGAAGCGTGGTCAACAGGCTGGTGACCGACAGCACGCTGACTTCCAGACCCGTCTGCTGCTCGATGTATCTGTCGAGGTTCTTGAACAACTGAACGTTGCCGTACACGAACAGCTTGCCCACGCGCTCGCTGCGCTGCGCCTGCGATTCGTAATAGCGGATGCTGCGGATAAGCTCGCTGATGAAACCGCTGAAAATGGGAAGCAGCGTTTCACGCATCCTGTTGTCTTCCGAGGGATCGACTTCCTCTTCGGGCAGAGCGAGGTCCACCGGCTCGTTGCGCAGGTGCTCTTCCGCTTCCGCGTTGGAAACACCGAGCGCCTGGCTGAGCTTGGCGATGATCGAGTTGTAGCCCATCTCGATCGGACGGGACAGCCGGAAATTGCCGTTGATGAAGAACGACAGGTCTGTGACAGTGTCGCGAACGTCGATCAAACATGCCGTCTGGGTGTAGCCTTCCAGCCGGGGAAGTATCAGCCTGGAGGCCGCGAGGCTCGTGATTTTGATTCCGCCCGGCTCGATCTTCGCGGAGCGCAGCGTTTGAATCAAGCTGTCCACGGTGCTGCGCCGCGTGGCGCACAGGAGCACTTCCTGCATCGCGGGATTGCTGCCCGCGGATGGAGGCAATACCTTGAACTGGTAAACGGTGTCGCCCGGCGGGAAAGGAACGTATTGGTTGATTTGAAGATCGATGGCCTGCCGCGTCTGGGCGAAGCCCATTTTCGGCAGCTCTACGATACGCGTAATCGCCGCCTTGCCGGACAGCGAAATCATCGCCCGCTTGGGCTTGATTCCGTTGGCCGCGCAGATTTCCACGATCTTGTTGCCCAGTTCCCTTGGCTCGGCCACCTTGCCGGCGGAAAACACCGAGCTTGGAATCGGAGCGATTGCGAACCGCTCCAAAACGTAGGCCGCACGCGAGCGGGACAAGCCCACTACACGAAGCTCGTCGCTGGTCAGGTCGAGACCGATATCCAGCGGCTTCAAGCTTTTCTTCCGTTTTGCAGTTGCCAAGACAGCTACCTCCTGGTTGGGGTCACACGCTGTGACCTCCTCGCAGCAATCTTGTTCCAGCCCGCGGGCCGGATTTTAAAAATTATTTGTCGTCGATGATGGTCGCCGAAATCGTGACGAAGATGTAGCTCGTTTCACGGCTCTTGTTGTGATGGGAGAATATCGAGCCGATGAACGGAATGTCGCCAAGCAGCGGCACCTTTTCGATGTCGTCGCTGTCGGTTTCAATCATAAGTCCGCCGATGAGCGCAGTCTCGCCGTCCTGCAGACGCAGTACCGTGTTGAGTGTGGTCGTGGTGGTCGGCTGGAAGGTGACTTCGCCGCCCTGTCCGTCCTGCGCAACCTGCGGCGGGCCGTCGAACACGGTCACATCGGGCTGGAACTGCAGCGTGATGCGGCCGTAGTCGTCGATCTGCGGCAGGAAGTCGAGGCTTGTATCCGCCGTCACTTCGTCGAACGTGCCGGTGCGGAATGCGTTTCCGTTGGCGTCGAAAGTGACGGTAGTGCGGAAGTTGCCTCGCGTCCTGTTGAATTCGATGTTGGCCGGGAGTCCGTCAATCACGGCGATCTCGGTCTGGTTGATTACCTTCGCTTTGCGCTCGGTCTGCAGCGCGTTGAAGGTCAGCTCGTAGTTGTCGGTCGGTATGATTCCGCCCTTTGCCGGAATCGTAAGCCCGAGCGAGCCTCCGCCGTAATCCCAGAATGTGCGGTCCCTATTCGCCTGGCCGGTCAAAAGCCCGTAAACGGTCTGCGGATTCTCGGTAACGGTATAAATGGTTACCTTGAGACTGGCTTGCTTTGGCGGCTTGTCCACTTTGCGGATGATGTCTTTGGCGATTTCAAGCGTTTCGCGCGTACCCCGCATAATGATCAGGCCGCTCTTTGCGGTCGGAAGCGGTATGCCGCCTCCGACTCCGCCCTGGCCCTGGCCGCCTATACCGCCCTGGCCGCCCTGGCCCTGGCCGCCGCCGGCGCCCCCGCCGCCACCTCCTGGAGATCCAGGAGAGATGCCCTGCATCGGCTCGGCGAAATAGGCGGGTGCGGTTGACAGGTCAACACTCGCGTTTCTGAAGCTGCCGCCGCCGCCGCTTCCGCCTCTGCCGGTTCCGCCGCCGGATCCTCCAAAACCGCCCTGCCCCTGTCCGCCGAGATTTCCTCCCGAAATGCCTCGGTAGGTGTAATACCCGACGTTAAACGAGGGAAGGATATCCATCGTCCAAAGTATCTGGATTATCTGGTTCGGATCCGCATAGTGGAGTTGGTAGAGTTCAACTTCGTTTGCGTCCTTAAGCTCGTGCTCCATACGCTCGCGGCTCGTTACAAAAACGATGGGCTTTGCGTACGGATCGCTTTCGTCGCGGTAAACCTTCATCTTCAAGTTGTTGCTGTCGAGCAATATCTTGAGGGCGATGTCGAACGGGACGTCGGTGAAGTTGCCCTGGACGGCAAGGCCTTCCTGGAAAGTGATGGCTTCGAACTGCCCGGCCTCGCGGAATCCGCCGCCGCCGAAACCGCCACCGGGGCCGAGAGTATCCAACGGCGGACGGTCGGTGGGACCTGTGCCGCGAGGATCCATATTCCAGTAAGGATCGAGAATAATGCTTATTCCCGACACTTGACTCATTATCGTCAGAGCCGAGTAAATGGAAATCGCTCGGGGCAGAGTGACCAAAACATCGGACAAACGATCCTTCATCCCTTCGAATTCAGGGAGCTCATATTCGCCTTCGCGTTGACGGAACTGCTCTAGATCGTATACGGGGAAGTCGTCGTAATCGGCTTCGCCAACCGTCTCATTGTCGGACGATTCGGCAGGAGCTTCGCCCATAAGTTCGTCAACACTGGGAGCGATAACCCCGTCATAAGTCGATTCCGCCGGAGTCGAAACCGCCGATTCCGCCGGCAGCTCGTAGAGTTCGGCAGATGGCGCGGTGGCTTCTTCAACCGATTCCTCCACCGCCGGAATCGCCTCCGCCAACGCCGGTGCCGCCGCTGAAACCGGCGCTTTCCCGAATACAATGCTGTGGTTGAGCCCGTCGCCCGAATCGCTGGCAGACAGCAACGTCCAGTCTGCGCCGTTTTCAAATTGGACGAATATGTTGGTGGTGGAAGCATCGGAGCCCGTCGCGGCGCTTATCCAGCGCACGGAACCCTGGAACTTTGCGACGGTGCCGGGCACCGCTTTGCCGAGTTTTTTGTTTACAGAAATACGGTACCCCGGCGGGAAATTCTCACGGGTCGCGCTGACCGTGGATTTCTCATCGGTCGTAATGCTGAGCGTACCAGTGGAAGAATCGTACTTGACGGATGTAACAAATCCGGTTTCCGCAGCAACCGGCGTTTCGAAGGCCGGAGCCGCTGGAGTTTCAATCACCGGAGCAGCCGATTCTTCGACGGAGGCCGATTCTTCGACGGCCGGAGCAACAACAGTTTCGACCGCCGGCGGTTCCGGCTGCGGCTCCGGGACAACCGCCGCCGATTCGGTTTCGATACCTGAAAGCTTAATCGTTACCGTTGAGCCGTTCGCGGACTTTTGAACATCAAAGCCCGGCTCGGTTCCGTTCGTGAAAACGATCAGGACCTCCGAAGCGTCCGTTGAACCGTCCGCCCGAGCTATTTCCCTTGTCGTTATATGAAGGATTCGCCCGTGGTATTTTGTAACGAACGTCGGAACGCGGGATGAAAGAGCCGCCTCCGGCAATTCCACTGTCAGCGACGGAGGGAAGTTGCCCACCTTCACCAAAGGCTCAATTGGGCTGCTCAAGTTGATCTTCAGCTCACTCGTCGCGGGATTAAACGAAACATCGTTGACAAGCGCCGAGGGTTGCAGCGCGTCAGGTACGGGCGATTCGAGAACCGCTGCCGGCTCTACTGGAAGAGTTGGTTCCGAACCGGCCGGCGTGGATTCGAATCCCATCATCGCGTCCGAGAGTTTGGAGCGGTCGGAAGTCGGATGAAAAATCTCAAGAACGCATAAATTGGGCCTGGGATTGCTCCACCGAAACATCTCGGGGTTGGCCTTTCCCTGGTGGTCAAGCTGAACCACCAAAGTCAAGTCGCCGTTCGCGCGAACGAGGCTCAGGCGATTGACCAGGCCGCTTTTCAGCGCGCCCAGATCCAGCTCCGGCGAGCCGAAGCCCGAAAAAACTACTTCGAGCCTGGTTGGAAGCAGTTTCTGAACGACCATGTCGGGTTGAACCATTTCCTTGTCTGTGGAAATGATTACAAGATCCCGGTCGGACAGCCCTTTAACGCGGACATCGGTTATTTGGCTCGCGCCGACGCTGCTGGCTAGTAGCGCCAGCATCGCCACAACACCGAAAACACCTACATTCCAAGAGCTGCAAAACCGTGCAGAACTTAAACGAACCACGGCCGGTTCCTCCTACAGGGCTATGTCCCGCAATTTAAACGCTTAATCACGGTCAAATCACTGGCCAAGATGATGCGCGCGGGGCGCTTGCTACACAGCAAAACAGGGATATTGTAGACATTTCCTGCAAGGCTGTCAAGCTGTCAACACCGCCTCGCAATTATGGGCCAAAATGAAAAAAAGGGGAGCCGGGAGGCTCCCCTTGGATTGCACTTATTTAATATTCGCCGCGCCGGTATCGAGTCGGGCCTAATACCCGACCTCATCCAGCTTGGTGTCCTGCCTGTAGATGACCTTGTGGGTCAGCCTTTGTTCGGGCTCGAAGCCTTCGGGATTGAACAACGAACTCTCGGGTGCGGTATTGAGCGGCCCGATGTCCACTATCGCCAGCACGTTCTTGTCGCGGCTTATCCTGCCTCCCATAAGGGCGTTGCCCTGGTCGGCGTTGGTGGTCGGAAGCGCACCTCTGCCTTCGACTCGGAAGACGTATCCTCTGGTCGTTATGTAAGGAGCAATGTCCGCGAGATAGTTGGTCACCACTTCGTAACGGCCGCGGATTGCGTGCCCGCTGCCCTCGCCGGATACCCAGCGCTCAACGTACTTGAATACGGATGGCCCGCTGTACACGCGGACGTTACCGATATCCGCGTCGCCTATCGTGTTCATCGCGCTTTCGTCGTAACTCGGCCTTCCGGTGGCGGCGTCTATTTCGAAGTCTATCGGATTAGGATTCAACCGGGTGAAGTCCGCTGCCTCGCCCAAGACCTTGTAGAGATCGTACACGCTTTGGAAGGGCGGATTAGGCATCCAGCTGTAAGCAACCTGGCCGTTGCTTTGAATCACCGCAAGCTTGTTGCGCGCCGTTTCGACCGTTTCTCCGGCTTCTTCGTCGTAGGTTATGTAATACCTTGCGTCGTATCCATCGCCGTCGTCGTTGTCGAACACGTTGTTGAGATAGACCGCGTACTCCTCGTCGGACTCGGTGCTAAGCTGCTTGCGGACGATCGCGATGTCGGACGTCGCGTAAAACTTATACGCGCTGTTTTCCAAGTTGTAGTAGTTGCCCGCGTAATTGTCGTACACGTTATCCACCGCGTCGTCGTCGAAGGCGGGGATGGTTGCACCGCGGTCGGTTGCATCGTATTCGTGCGGATTGGCGCCGTCCCAAGGGCCGATAACCGGAAGATGGCTCACACGAATTGCATCCGTGCCGGTGGCGAAGTTGTCGAATCCGGCGATTTCGTTCATCTGCGCGTCGTAGTAACTGTTACGGTAGTCGACCACCGCGCGAGCCAGAGCCGCGGCCTCGGCGGGGGAAATGAGAACGTCGCGCGAATAATCGCGCTGGCCGTTCAGCCGGTAATCGGGATCCGCCGGATTTGAAGTGTAGTAATAGCCGCGCTCCACAACGATCGTGCTGAACAGCGCCGTCAGGACTTCTTCGCTGGCCGTGTTGATGTTAATTCTTCCGAAAGTATACGTATCGTAGAAGTCCTCCGAATCTCCCGCGTTGAATGGATTGTTGACGAAGGACATTTCGTACCGGCGAGACTTCAGCGGATCCGTAGTCGGGCTGAAATCGCTAGAGAAGAACAGGTTCGGATTCGGATCCACCGTAAACAACTCGCCCAGGATCTGGAGATCGGCTTCGAGGAGCCTGACATCGTTGTCGGTCGCGCCGGGATAACTGCCCGTAGGCGCGTCGTACAACGGATCGGTCCATATCCTGATCGCGTGTTGAGGCTTCTCGATCAGCCTGCTTCCCGAATCCGTCGGATCTTCCGGCTCGAGTGTGTATCTAACCCGCGGTGTGCCAAGACCGTCGTAAGTCGAAGGCGCGATATAGCCTTCGGAGTAGATTTCAATCTGGGCGAACGCAATCTGGAAGTCGCCGTCGAGAACCACCGCCTGCAGGAAATACTTTCCGGGTCCCGGAACGAAGAATGTAACGGGATCGTCGTCGGGTATCTCGGCGGGCAGTGGCGGGATCGGCTGCCCCGGCGGAATCATCTGGATGCGCAGGTTGTAAATGTGCGACGAGCCCGGATTGGTTACGCCGTTGATGCGCACGTAAAAAGTGCCGCCCTGGTTGTTGTAACCGGTGGCGTTTACCTGAACGAGAGTCGGGCCGCCGCCCGTTATGGTTTGCGAGTCGATCGGATTCACCTGGTCGGTCGGGCTGTAAATCGAAATCGTCATGCTCTCTCCCGGCGCCAGATCCGTGCACTCCAAATCTACGCGAAGCGGGCGCGCGGGCGGCGGGAACGGCTTGTCGATCGTGAACCAGTCGATGTCGCCGGTCGGCGAAATCTGGCCGGTGTTGTTCGCGTTGTAATCCCGGCGCTGCGGATTTCCCCGCGGGCTGATAGAATCGTAATCCGGCGGCAGCTGGTCGGCCGTGCCGGGCGTACCATTGAATTCGGATTCGAAGAACTGAGGATTGCCCGGAATAATCACGTCTACGTCCGGATGGCCGTTGGGTCCGAATGTGTTCGGATCCGTACCGAACCAGTTCCCGACTATATTGCCGTTTTCATCCAGCAAGTTCAATCCAACGATATACGAACCGGCGCCTCCCGAAATCGCGGAGCTCTTGACGCCGCCGCCTATGGCGTAATGCACTTCGACCGGGAATGCGTTAACTCCGCTGACGGGCGTGGACATAAGCGAGATGTTGAGAGGCAGCCTGTCGCCGATCGCGATTTCCTCGTCGTAATTCGGCTGGCCGTTCGGAACAGGAGGCGTTGGATCCCCCGCGCCCGTCCCTACGCCGCCCACAACTGTGCCGGTCGAATCGCGCACTTCGAGTTTGGCGTGGTATCCGCCCGGCGGCGAGAATACGGTGTACGCGTGCGAAAGGAACGACAGGCTGCTGGTCACGTTGCCGACCGTGACCACCGGCGTGCCGTCGCCGTAGTCGATTTGGTACGTGTAGGGGGGAGTGCCGCCTTCGATGTACACCCAGAAATCGAGGTTCTGGTCTATCGTACCTGCGGGAGGATTGACGAAAAGCTGAGCAGACAGCGGCTGGTCGCGAACCTCGATGAACACGCTGTCCTGGACGGGCGGATTGATACCGCTTCCGTCGTTTACCGTGAGCCTGACCATATAGCGGCCCGCAAGCGAAGGAATGTTGCCCGCTCCGCCGTTGTATTCGTCAAATGCATCTGAAATCGGCGAGAAGTAGCTTTGGGAAAGCACTTCCTGCCCCTGGGAGAGAACAATGGGAACCGCCGGATTTACGCCGTCGTCCCAGAACACCTCCCACAGGTAAGTGTAGCTTCCGCTGCCGCCCGATGCGTAACTTGCAAGCGAATAAACATCCGAGACGGTGCCGAGAAGCGGGTCAACGAAAATGTTAACCGCGAGCGACGGAGGTACAAGTCCAGCCTGCGGAATCTGCCGCCCGCCGACCATTATCTCCTGAGTATCAACCGAAATGTTGCGGTTGGCGTTCGTGTAAGGCGGAGTCACGGTTTCGGAAACCATCGCCCAGCCCGTATATACGCCGCGGGTAGCCTCGTAAGGCACCGTAACGGTTCCTATATTGAATCCCGGTATTTGAGGAATGACGTCGTGCCAGCCGTACCCCGGCGTGAACGCCCATGCGCTGACCGGGACAAGCGTGTTGCGAAGCGGCACGGTGCCGGTGTGCGGATTCGGGAATACGGAGCCGCCGATATCCACCCTTCCATCGGCGTTGATATCGCTTCGGTAGTCAAGGGTCGGGCTTCCTCCCATTATTCCAAGCATGCTGAACTCGGCGGCGCCTGCGCCGTAAGAAAGGGCATAGCTGGGATTGAAAGCCAGATATGAATGTACGTTCGATTCAGGCTGCTGGACGATCGGAAGCGCGACATTGTCCGTCGCCTCAACCGTATGAGTTTCGCCGTTCGCCGTGCGGTCGAACATCACGGTCAACCCAACAAGATGCTGATTGCCGTCGTAGATTTTCGGCGTGAACGCGTCCTGCATCGAAAGCGTGAGGTTGGTCAAATATGACGAAATGCGGATCGACGGCAGAGAAAAGGTAGCGATTGGGAAGGGCTGACCCCATCCGCTTACAGCGGTGAATGTCGGATTGTGGAATGTGGACGGTCCGTCGGCGTTCACGAACTCATAGCTGAAACGGACTTCCTCGACGCTGTAGTTAGGACCGCGCTCGACAACCACGCCGCGTGCGACGATCGGCGCGCCGCCGTCGGCCATGTCGAAAGTGTATGTACCGCACTGGTCGCCAAGGTCGAACGACAGCATCGGCTCGTTCGGCTCGTTGAGATCGAATGGATACTTGATCCTAACCACGACATCCACCGGAGTGGCCGGAGTGGCCCATCTGGCATCCAGATATCCTTCAACAATCACGTCGCTCGTGATGAAATTCGGATTCGAATTGAAGTAGGGAAGCGTGCCTACGATTCTGTTGGCTTTGAAGGCGCTGCTGGTTTCGTTGGAATCCACATTCCACTTGTAACCCAGCGACAACGCGTTCGTCACGCCGTTTATGTAGCTCTTAATTTGCAGATTTTGCGTCAGGAGCGGAAGCCGCTGCCTGTAGTCCGGGAGTATGTTGACTGACAATCCCATCGCTTCGGACTGGTTCGCGCGGTTAAGCGCCATCTCGGTAAGGTCGCGCATCTGAACGAGCTGGTGGCTGACCCCCACCTTCCGCGAAACCAGGTTGGTTACGCGAAGAGTGGCCTGGTAGTTGCCGAAGCCGTCGTTTGCGTAATCGTAAGTAAGCTCCGGCCTGTTTGCGGCCAGAACCTCGAGGTCTGTAGTCTCGATTGCTGCGTCAACCTTCCCGTCGCCCTGGAAGTCCACCTCGTAGCGGTAGCGATCCTGCAGAAGCGGATCTTCGTTATAAGTGTCGATGTGAGCCGCGTACAGGTCGAAGCTAACCCTCCAGTTCGTCATAAGGAAGTTGTATTCGCTCGAGTTTTGCGAAGTGCCGAACTGGTTGCGAACCGTGACGAATCCGCTGACCGCGTTATCCGGTATCCGCACGCGAAGAACCTGCTGCTGGAACTCGCCGATTCCGGGTAGGTGGTCTGGATCGTTGAAAGCCGAAATCGCGGCGGCCTGGATGCCGGGTTCGAATGTGACGATGTTGCTGGAAGGATTAGCGGTATCGAAGTTGATTCCTCGGATCTCGATCACCGAACCGGCTGGAGCGATCCTGGGTTCGATTGCATTGTGCCCAGACGATGCGTAGCTGTACACGCGCGGCGCTCCCGGCACGACAAGCGAAATTGATTCGGCGCTGCGCGCTGTGCCGGTGAATGCGTTACCCGGAGGATTCGCGTAGATTGACGGCGACACCCTTAAATCGGTGCTCGGACCGATAAGCACAGGAACGACGTCAGTCGCGATCGTGCTGGAAACAAGATTCGGATTCCTGTCCGTATTGTCGATGACGCTGACGTAGACGAAGTAAATCCCGTCGCTAGACGAGTTGGGATTAAACGTAAATATCGGAGTAGCGCCCGGAGCCGTATAGGTCATTGGCGTCGTGCCGCCGGGATGGTTCTGGTTGATCACCGCGCCGTTCTGGTCGCGCACATCCCACCTAAGCAGGTAATTCGGACGTCCGCCGCTTACACTGGCGATGCCTTGGAACGACCTTGCGTTTCCGGGATTGCCGCGCTCGTAAGGAACAAGCTTCGCGCTCACCGTAAGATTCGGAACGTCCGCATACTGCGTGCTGGAGTTGACAGACCCGCTGACGGCTATGGTCGTGTTTGCAAGCGCGACAAGCGGTATCGGGCTTGAGTCGGTGACCGTGAGCGTAACCGTGTAAAGCCCGGACGACGCCAAATCCTCCGTGCGGTCTTCGAAAACGTTCTGGTTGACCGGGCCGAACGAACCGAATGTATCGGTGTATCCGCCGGGCCCGTTGACCGTAATGCTGTAAGTGTACGGACCTTGGCCGCCGTATGCGCCGGCGTGAATCACCGAATACTGATTTTGATAAATGGATGGCGTTTCCGCCGCCACCTCTACAAAAAGTTGTCCCGCCGAAGCGATCGAGTTGACCTCTGCAACATCGAAGTCCGACGCGTTTGCGGGGAAAAGCGGACCGAAGCCCGGAGGGGGAGGAGGAGGAGGATTCATAAACCCGTTGACGTTCGAGCCGTCAATCGGGGCAAGGTGCGCGATGTTGCCGTAGTTCGGATCCGCGGGATTCAGAAACTCGGCAATAACGGTGTAGGGAAAGCCCAATACCGCCGCGGTTGCGGCGTCCGCGCCCCAAATGTCGAATACTTGAAGACCGATTGTCGTGGCGGACGGATCCATGGAAATCGTCGGCGCCACGCGTTGCTGCGACCAGTCGGCCGGAGCAAGCACAAGGCCGTCCACCGATGAATCCACGGGGAATCCGTTGTAAACCCAGTTGTACAGGTATACCGGGCCGCGGTCAACGGAGCCGCCCGCAGTGCGCGAAAGAACCTGGAAAGTGTTGCTTCCGGTGCGGATTGCAAGAATGTTGGTCTCGAGCGGAATTTTCGCCGCGCAGTTGTGCTGGATGTATACCTTGACAACTTCGTCCGCGCGCAGCGCCCTGTAATCGTCCTCCCCGCCCGAATCAACGGTGCGGTTTTTAATTACGGTAACGCGAGCGGTGATGAAGGGATCGCCAAACGCGTCGTACGCGAATTCAGCCCTTCCGTCTCCGTCCCAGTCGAAAGTCTGCCCCGCGAGCGACGGGTCGGGATCGGGGATGTTGCCTCCCGCGAAGGTGAATGTGCGTTTGAAATTGATGAAATTGTTGGCGATCCAGTAAGTTGGATCGGTCGGATTGGCCGCAACCGAAGCATCGTAAAGCGGCTTGTCGAACGATCCGATGATCGCGCTGCGCGTGCCCGTTGGAGGAGGCGTGCGGAAACTGAGCAAATCGTTGTTCGGATCGGCGTCACGCATATCGACGACGATTTCCTCGTCGTCGGCTTCCATAACACCATCGCCGTCCATATCAAATACAACGGTGTATGTCGGGATTATTTCGCCGCCCGCGTCAACTTCGTCCGCGCCGATAACATCGCTGAAGGCCACCAAATAAACCACGTCAACGGTGTCGTTCGGGTTGCATACAGCGGAGCTGGGAGTATCCACCATCGCGCTGATTGCAAGATTGTCGAATTTGTATAACGGCACTTCAAGCAAATCGGCAACCGATTGAAAGTTGTGCGGCGGAATGGACGCGTTTTCGTTGCGGCTCATCGGCGCGTTCGGATTTGCAACGAAGCTGGGCTGGAAATCCGCTATCGGAATGAAACTGTTTGAAAATCCTCCGAAAAACCGTGCGAATATCCCGAAGGGAATGCCGGGTTTCGCCACGCGTATATCGTCGTCATTGACATCTATCGGATTGTAGCGATACGCGTCGGTGGACTGATAGCCGTTGCGATACAAAATTATGGAGAGAAGGCTGTCGTAGCTGAATTCCGGATTCAGCTTGTAGGGATGGGTGGATGGATCCTGGAACAGCGGATCGCTCTTTGTTCTGCCGTCGCGATCCACAACCGGAAGCGTGATTTTCTTGTATCGTGTCTCGGTAAGGTGATTGCGAATGAAGGACTGAAGCTCGCTCGCTGCTGAGCGGTATGACTCAAGCGTGGCAGGCGTGACGACGTTGTTTATGTTGTATCTGACATCGGCGATTTCGTCGTTGTCTCCGGAGGTCGGCTCCGCATCCCATACTTCGGTGCCGAGAACGTTCGTGTCATAACTGAATACCGTCACGTAATCCTTGATTCTGTCGAATTGCTGCTTTGTAAAACCAAAGTCCAAAAGCTGCTTGACATCGGTCAGCGGGCGCGGGCGCGGCAGCGGAACGTCATCGTTGTCCAAATCGAAATCCGGACGAACTCCGCTGTGAGTATTTGTGTACTCGAGCATTATGTCGGTTATCTGACCGAATGCGTCCACTTCGAAGTAATACGCCCAAAAGTTGGGGCTTAAATTGGGCACATCCGCGCGCCTGTCCACAGGCGGATTCGGCGTAATGCCGCTCGGATCGGGTGTATAGCCGGCAGGAAGGCTGGATAAATCGGGATTGAGGCCTTTCAAAATCCTGGTCGCAATCGCATCGTTTACGCCGGGAAGGGCCATCAGCATCGCCTTGCTCTTAACCGCGTAATCCGTCCAGTCGGGAGCGTAGTAATGCTGGATATCCTCGCCGATTTCAGGCGAATTTATGCCGTCGCCATTGAAGTCGGTGCCCTGCCCGGTGCCTTGACCGATGGGAATGACCGTGTCGCGATCGGGGAACAGAGGGTTGTCTATCCACTTCCAGATCGGCTCGCCCGGAACGCCGTTGCCGTCAAAGTCGCCCGTGTATTCGCCATCGAGGTCGAAATCTATGACCTCATTCTCGGTCGCCCAAACCGGAAGTTTCTTGCAGAAAATATTCAAATTCAACCGACCGGCTTCGTCGGTAATCGAAACTTCGCTTTCAAGCTCATCCGGCGTGTCAAAAGTGTTGGTCAGCGGCTGGTAAAGCGAAACAGTGCTTACACCCAGGGAGCCCTTGTCGCCGCCGCCGCCGAGCCCGCCGACATTGCCGGAAATCACCGTGCTGGTCGGAACCGGAGCGTTTTGGTAATAACCGGGAACGACCCATCTGTTGGGCGGGAAAACCGAGCTGTCTTCGGGATGGTAACCCTGCCAATCCTGCGGCGTTATCCCGCCGGTGCCTCCGTCGTAAATGGCCGCAAATTGATTGTACAGATAAACCGGGCGCCCGCTTGCGCGATTGAATGCAAAAGGATTGTTGCGTCCGAACCACGCCCAGTTTTCGGCAAGATAGGTCGGCTTGTTCCAGTTGACCCAGCGAAATCCCACCTGGTAATTCCGCTCTTCTTCGGGATCGTACTGGGGATAATCGCTGTCCGGCCCCATCATCTTGCGGTCCTTGTAAGGGCCGATCCACCAGTCATCGTCGGTGCCGTAAATTCCGTCCAGCCCCGCGCCGTCGTTGTCTATATCCCAGCGAAGGACTCCATTGTCGTCAACGATAATCGCCCGGCCCTGGTGCTGGGGAAGGGTGCTGACAATATAATCTGGCATAAGCTGACGGTCGATTAGTACGCTTATCGCGCTGTTTACGGCAGTATCGGCGGCGTTACGCGTTTTGGTTTCGATAAGCAGATTGTTGGCGGAAATCGTTTCCTGGCTGACGGCTGACAAAATCAGAGTGACCAATGGCAAAAGCAGAGCGATAAAAACAATCGCCGCGATCAAAATGAAGCCCTTTGCGCCCTTTGGGCGTTCGGACTTCATCAAGAACAACGAATTTATGCTCGAAAGCTTATTTTTTGCCATATCTAAAAACCTCACTCACCGCGCGAACGCGCAACGGCCGGTCAAGCGAAGTTGTTATACCCACTCCACCGCACTGCCAAGCAAAAAGCGAAACGGGGCGGAACAATCCGCCCCGGCGCTTGATCGCCCGGAAATTCAATTCCGGTCGTCGTATTCCCGCAATTCCCAGTACCTGTCGCGAACGTCGAACGGGCCGCCCGTATCAATGGGAGAAGTGCTCCGATCCAGGCAGGCGATTTCACCCATGATCGTATTGTAATCGGCCCGCCGCTCTATGCCGATTCTCGTGTCGTTCGGGTAAATGGCAAGTTCCCGCTTGTAAGTCAGCTCCGGGTATACCATCCTCGAAACAACGACATCCTTGCCTTCCCCGATGTAAAGGTCCTTGAGATTTGTGAGCGGAATCGTGCGGCTGGGATCGGAATACGGTATGGGGCTGTCGGGATTGTAATAAACAGGCCGGCCTGCAGGATCCGTTTTGCGGCCGCTTTCACGGACTCGCTCGTCGATCACAGCGTTAGGTGTCGCAACCACGGTGATGCGGATCGCAGAAAGGTACGGAAGCCACCAAGCGGGCACCGGCTCATCCGGGATGCCGTCGCCGTCCGGAATTCCGTCGCAGTTTCCGAAATCCGTGCTCACGATGGGATCCAGTGCCTGGTTGTTGTCAACTCCGATTATCTGCTCTTCGTCGAACTCGAAGCTGCCGTAATTGCCGTTTGACAACCAGCCGTAAAAATCGAACGGGGCGTCACGCGGGCGGTCTGGCGGCTCGTTGTAGAAAACGTCTATGTTCCAAAAGTTGAACCTGGAGGCAGCGGCGCTCGCGTACGCTGATTGAGATCCGAATTGGGACGGGTCGAGGTAAATGTCATCGAAGCTCCAGCTCGTACGGGAATTGTCCATTACGTCTATCGGAACCAACTTCCAGCCCATCAGTACAGGGCTGTCAGGCCCATTGGAGTCGTTTGTATCCTCCAGATAGGCTGTGTCCGGATCGTTGGGATCGACCAGCCACACCGGAACCCTGTGGAAATATTCAAACTTCACCCGCGTAATGTTGGATGCTATGGGGAAGTCGAAATCCGCAAAACTAACCGCAGGATCGCCCACGACCGCGGGGTTGGGTGTGCCGCCCTCGGATGCGTATTCCTTTAACTCAAGGCGCATAGATTCGTAAAGCACAAATGACTCGCTCCGGTTCCTAACGGAATACGTTTCGGGAAATGGAGACGCTGGATCGGAGTATTGCCTGTTGTGAAGACGGTCAGACAAGTAATAGATCATATTTCCCGTCGTCGGGACGGCCAGCCTGAAAATGCTAGTCTTGGATGAAACGCGTTGACCGTTGAATTCAAGCAGATTGGGCTGTATTTGCTTAATCCCCCTGATGCTGTTGAAAAGGTCAAGCGTAAGGTCGTCTTGGTGCTTCAGCATCAGCCTGTCGCTGAAGGCCTCGCTCATCATGCAGCCGGCCGGCAGTATGTGCGGCGAGGTCGGATCGTTAACATCTTCCGGACGCCCCACCACGTATTCCGCATCTATACCGAAATCACCCGAGTTGTCCGCCGGGTTGTAAAGCATCGCGTCGTCCCAAAAGTTGTAGTTGCGGTCGACGGAGCGCGGGATTATGTTGGCCGATGCTATGTTGTCGGACAGGTAATTAAGCGCGTTTCGGGCGTTCGATTGAAGCTGGCTTCTGGTCTCCCCCTTTCGAAGCACCTCGAAGCTGGACGCGAGCACCGTTCCCAGCACGAGAATCACAATGGAAGAAATCAGAAGAACAATCAGGAGTTCGAGGACAGTGAAGCCCCGCACGTCCGTTTCTAGTTTTTTGCCAGACATTTATACACGCTCCAGCTTACTTGCGGCTGTAATAAACCGCCCCGTTGAACAGCCTGTAAACGGCATGTTCGTAAGGAGTATCAATCGCGGGCGCACCGGGAGGAGGCGGCAACGCGCCGGTCATTCCGGTAAATCCTTCCTGGCCGAATTTCTGCTGCTCGTCCGCGTACTTGTTTTCTTTCTGATCCAGGCTGCCGTAAGCAAAAATCATGTAGCCGTTTACCAAGGTTGAAAACCGGTATTGATCGTTGCCGGGCGTAGTTGGATCATCCGAATACGCGAATGTGCTTTGGGTGATAATCGGCACATACGCGAAATCCCCTGGGCTGAAAAAATGGTCGTCCGTGGCCAGCGCGTTAGGGCCGAACCAGTCGTAAGGATATCCGCTGTTCGGGACACCCGTGTATCTTACGCGGCCGGAGTCGCCCGGAATTTCCGCAATGCTGCGCGCCCTGTTGTTCATCGCGTAAATGTACGGAGTGAACGTCGCAAGATTACCGGCGTTCTGTGCTTCATACCTGAAAATGTTGTACATCGGCACAGCGGCGCCGCCGCCCTTTCTGAATTGGTTGTCCGGGTACTCCGAAAGCGCTCCGTCCAGAACCATCCGGTCGAAATATCTGCCGGTGTTTGTCGGCCCGTTGACGCTTCCTTGATTTCGAACGTCAAGAACAAGCTGCTTGTTGACGGTGCCGCCAAGAACGCCCGCAGAGTGCCCCGGGCCGGGATTGTTCGGAGGAAGCGCGGGCGACGCGCCTACGCTGAATGCGGGATCTCCGAGGCCGTATTCAGGGAACGGGGTCATAATGTCAACCGCGGAGCCGGGATAATGGCCGTCGTGGTTGGCGGCGAAGTTCGCCAGCGCCGCTTCAATGGAAGCAACCTGAGCAACCGTCGCTTGCTCTTTGGCTTTGTCCTGCACACCCTGGATTTTGGGCACGAGGACGGTGATCAACACGGCGATGATCCCCACCACCACCAGCATCTCGACTAATGTGAAACCCGATTTAGTATTCATTTTTTCACCCTCAAGGCGGATGGGCCAAAGCGGCCTTCACCGCGAACTAAAACTCAATCTTTCCACCGGTGTTCTGGTCGCGCTCGGACGCGCACGAACCGCCCGACGCGTAAAAGATTATTCCCGCTTCGAACGGATCCTTTTTGCCGTTGGCGTTCCAATCCTGTCGGATTGCAACTTTCCTAGGCGGCGGTCCGGGAAACTCGCTGTTATCGTAGGCTGAATAAAACGCAGCGGTAATGGGCAGATTGCCGTACGACCACAACTGGTAGCAGTCGATCAAATCGACTCCCCATTCGCCTGGAAGCGTTCCGGCCTCGGTTTCGACTCGATAACGCACTTTCCCTTTGACGACGCCCTTCGGGTCTTCCCACTGACCAAGGTTTTCGTCCCAACAGGGAAAATGCGTATAAACGAAATCACCTGACGAAACCGCCACATTTGCCCCCGGCGTAAACGGCTCGCCGTTTGCCCAAGACCAATTGATCACACCCATGGGCCTGTTCAAAAACGGATTTTTGGGATAACCGCCCGGAAGATATCCAAGAACAACCAACGGGTCCGAATACTGATGAAATTGCGAGACAAGAGCGCCCACCCTAGGCTGCGGCATAAACCTTATGTCTTGGGGCAGCAGCGGATTTCTTCTGACAGTCTCCAAATCGTAAAGCGCGCCGTTTTCGTCCACCCACCTGACCCCGCCGGCCAAACCCATCGGTGGCCAGTCGGGAGCTTGATCTTCCATCACAGGCTCCCTGTCGCCGACGTTCGCGTACCAGACAAGTCTAAGCGGATAAAATCCGCTGTGGTCGGTCCCGAACTGCTCCAATGCAACCTGAATCGATCGCGAATTGGAAACGACTTGGGTTTCGCGCGCTTTGGTACGAACCTTGTTGTACGCGGGAACCGCCGTTCCAAGCAAAAGGCCGATAATCACGATGACGACCAAAAGCTCAATCAGGGTAAACCCGCTTTTGCCTGCAAAACTTTTTAGCATATCAATCACCTACGGCGTAAGCACAATCGTTGCGCCCGCGAGCGCGTCATCAATGTCTCTGAACGCGTTTCCGCCCACCATTCCACCGAAATTGGCAGGCGTGGTGCCCTGGCTGTTGGCCTGCTCGGGCAACGTCAAGTTGATCAGATTGCGCTCGAAGAAATCGATCCTCAAGTTATCGTCAAGGTCGTACCCTTCAACGGGATTATTGGGATCCGTCGTGTCGACCCTGAAATATTTCTGGGAAAATCCCTTGCTTTCGGTTGTGTCTTCGCGGCTTGCACCCCAACCGATCAAAACGTAACCTCGGCAGTACTTGTAAAACTGCGACCTGGCATCGTCGTTGAGATTGGGCCAGTCGTTGATGAAATCCCAGCCCTGATTATTGACCGGGGCGAACGGAATATACGTGAAATGGCCCCGCGCGCGCGATTCGTACTCGGTTTTCGTGGTTTGGCCGGCCTGCCTGTTCGTCAGCCTGTTCCAGTCCACGCTCGCTTCATCGGTTACATCGAACAATCCCGTCTGCAAATCCGGAACGTACCAAAACAGGTTGGTCATCTGGCTCGTACGGCCGCTTCCCACTGACAAAAAAGGATTGGCCGGATACGATTCCAAGTATCCATTGGTGATCAAAGTATCGAGATACTCGACCTTGGGCGAAAAATCCGGGTTGTAGCCGGGCGGCAAGGTCACCGGGCCGCCTTCGGGCGGGGTCGCGCGCCAATTTTGAAAATCGGAGCCGTCGGATGGACTGCGCGCTCCGTCCGTTTCCACTCCGCCCAGCACGCCCGGCGCAACCGTCAGGTTCCCGCCGCTGTCCGTTCCCCAGTTCAGCCCCGGAAAGAAATTGTTGTGGTCGACGGCAAAGGACTCAAGCGCTACCTGAACTTCGTGAATTCCCGCCTTCACCTGTGTGTTCTTGGCCCTTGCTTTCGCGCCGGTGTAGCTTTTCAGGCCGATTCCGACTAGAAGCAACAGCACAACCATCACGACCAGAAGCTCCACCAGTGTGAAGCCCGTTTTTTTCATCAAAGACACCACCTTTCCACCGCCCTAGCTGATTACGAACCTGTTGGACAGGCTCACCCGTTTGTCGTCCACGGTCAAATTGCTTTCCGCGTTCGTAAGTGAAATGTAAAACGGGATTTGGACATAATTCAAATCCTTGAGCTGCAGATATGTTTCAGGAGCGTTGTTCGGAAGCCAGAAAACCGTGACCCAGCCTTTGTAGCCATATCCGCCGTCTTTGCTTCGCGCTTGGTACTTGTTCGCGGGACCGCGCGTTGCGGGATAGGGATCGTAAATCGTCGCACCTCCGTCCAGCGGATCGTCAGGCAAAAGAGCATCGGTATCATCGTCCGGCGGATAGGGAACAACCTCCAAAATCACTGTTCTGCGCCCGTAAATCTCGAATTTCTCTTCGCGCTGCTCGCTTCCGACGCGAGGTATTTCCACCGGCCCGCCGCCGCGCGCCACAAAGCCTCCCGGAGCGCGGTCCGGATTGTCCACGATAGGGTTGCGCCTGGGATCGCTGGTCGCCGCATCGCTCGTCGCGGGGATGCGCGAAAGAAAACCGATGGGTTCGTATTCGTATACCGTACTGGCCGGATCATAATGGTTCGCAGTGGGCGAATTGTCCCAGCCCTGCGTTTTGGGATCATACGGATTGAATAAAACCGGCAGCGGGTAATAGTACTGAAAACTTCTGAATGGAGGCCCGGGGTCGTAGTAATAATTCGCCATCGTCAAGTCAAGCCCCCCCGCGATGATGTCGCCTTTGGAAGGCGTGTTGTTCGCGCGAATTTGGTCCGGGGGAACCTGCTTTAATTCCGCGATCCTCTCTTGTGCAAGCTCAAGCGCCCTGGTGCGGATGCTCGCCTCCTCAATGCCGCGAAGCATCTTGCCGTAGAAAAACGCGATCGGCAGAATAGCAATGACCAGGATCGTGAGCGCGACGAGCAACTCCATCAAGGAGAAACCTCCGCTGTTCTGACTGCACCGCCTGGTCGTACTAATTTGTGCCACTTAAGTGTGCACCTCCGGTTCTATGGGACAAGGTAGTTACGCTGATAGCCGTAACTGGGTATCCAATTTCCGTAGTCACTAGCCGCGTCGTTCACGTTCAGCCTCGCATCGTTGTCCGGAATGAAAAACTGACGATCGTTCGGAGTGTAAGAGTCAATGTAATACTTACCGGACAACGGCCAGTAGGAATAAACCCTTCCGTTGCCTTCCCGATTGGACGCGGCGTTCTTTGCGATTTGGGCCGTGGCGCCCTCCAGATCCAGGCATTCATCCGTAACCATGAATACCGACCTGACCATGGGAATGCCGCTTCTCAACAGCACGCTTCCATGCACCAAATCCGCGTTGTCCTGCGGAGAGGACGGCGGAAAAGCCTCGGGGCGGTAACCCCATTCGCGAAGAGTGGCTCTTCCCTGCGGATCAATCGCGATAAGGAATTGCAGAAATTGAAAATCCTCGTAAACTCCGTCAACGGACGGATTTCCGTAATGCTTGACCAAAAATTTTGCCTTGTGCGGGTTGACCAGGAATACGTGCTCGCCCAATCGCCTTTCGAGAATCACGATATGGTCAACTATCTGGTCTTTCATCCTTGGATGGTCGATGCCGATGTCGAACTTCTGATCCTCCACCTGATAGGTGTTGGAACCGTCGATAACGGTTTTAACCTCGGATGAATAATCCGCGTTGTATTCCAGGATTTCATCGCGATTGCCGGTGTCGAACACCTTGCAAGCTTGAACATCCGGGCTTCGGAAAAAGGCCAGGTCGTTTGTGGCAATCGCGGCGTTATAGTCGTCGCCGACATAACCGCTGGAAACCTGGTAAGTAGTGCCGCTGCTCGCATCCCCGTAGAGCATGAACGGATAGAAAATCCTGGGCACCGATTCCCTGTTGATGTTGTAATCATCCCTCGCAAGCGAGTTGTTGGACAGAAGCAGGTTCGTCGCCGCATCGTCCCTCGGATACACCGGCTCAAGCGGGGCGCGGTAGGTTCCCGGATAGCCCTGGGTGGCCATCCACAGGTCGCCAAGATAATCGCGATAGGTGTAGGGCACTCCCGCAGGCTTGGCATACTGGATTCCGTCCGCGGTCGGAGTCCCCCATTGACTGTATGTGTATTGGATCGAATTTGCCGCGTTGCTTCTAATCGAAGCATCCGGGGGGCCCGTGTGGAATCGCGGCCGCGCTTCCACAATAATGTAACCCTTGCAAACGCGCCTAACCCCGGGGTTGTCAGGAGCAACCGCTTCTCCGGTGCCCCATACTTCGTCGTTCGCGGTCAGGCCGAACGGCGGCTCGATTTGATTCGGATCGAATTCGTAAAGAAAGGCAACGTAAACCATGTTGCCCGTTTTTTCCGCCTGGCTGCGCGCCCAGCGCAGATCGCTTGCGAACGTGTCGACGGAGCCCGCAAGCTCGCGCTCGGCTTTGCTCCCGATCAGGCCGCGCAACGCGATGGCCAGAAGGCCGCCCACGATGAGCATAACAACGAGCATTTCGATCAGCGTAAAGCCGAGCTTTCGTGCTCTCATACAAACCCCCGGACTCGAAAATCCGTTCATGACATTGAATTCTACCCGTTTATGCCGCGAGTTAATCGCCGCGATGCGCGCAGAATCCATGCCAATCTTAGCTTATTTGCTTTCAAGGCTGCAAGCAGCGCGCAGAGATATTAGACCGCTCTGCCGGGGAAGGGTTCCATTTGACATTCCGTGACAAGGCGGAAACCCTCCCGGCAAGTTATTTGACGAATTTCCCCAAGGCCATCAAAGCAAGTAATGCACCCGAAAATGCAGCGGTCGCAATCCAGTCCGATTTGGTCAGCCTCCTCGCATCGGGATATTTCACCAATACATAACTCATGAATGCGCCGGCTACGATCGGGAGAGCCGGGATCGGATAGCCGAGCACATTCGCGGCCGCGACCGCGGCGAAAAGCGCAAGCGCAGCTACGGGCAGTACGAACGGCCTAAGCCGTTTGCGCTCCAGCTCGAAGAGCCCCGGACCGATCAGATTGTCATCAAAGCCGAATCTGGCTGCCGCAGCGGTCAAAAAGGCGACGAAAATCCAATCCGCTACTCCGAAGGCGGGCGCAGGAACCGCTGAACCCGGCAGAATCAATTTGACAAGCAGGAAATCCGCCGGCGGCGGAGGACCTGCCATACCGCCGCGGTAAAACTTTCCCAAACTCTCCGCGATCTTCGAGGAAGGCCCCATGAATACGCTGTAAACGTCCGCAAGCGTCATCACAATGGCCACAGGCACAAGTTCGGACGCGCGCTTCAAAGGCGCCACAATCCACGTCCCGAGCAGTATCGCGATCGTAAGCAGGTTCGCCGTGCCGATATTCGCCGCAACCGGCTCCAATCGGCCGATGACTCTGGTGTACGCCACCAGCAATACCATAAGCAGTCCGCAAGAAATCAAAAGAAATCTGCGCGTTCTTGCCGCTGCAGCCGGCGACCTGCGCTCTTCGATTATGAACCAGGCCGTTGACGCGGTGGCAATGCTTATATACGCGGCGCCGCAAAGCAGAAATAAGGCAAAGTCCCCGGCGGCCGCCCCCTTCCAATCCGCGAACAAAATCCTGACGAGCTCCGACAACGCCAGCCACGCTGCCCATAAAAAAATAAAGGGCGCAAGCATCCTGAAAAGAACGCTTGGAGCCGCGCCAACCCTTTCCTCGGCCGCCGTGTTGCCCGTGTCCAAACCGCCGCTCATAGCTCTACATTTGCCCCGCCGCCCAGCGGATCGAGCACAGTTAATTCCAGATGTTTGTCTATATGGGCGGCCGAGAAAGCGTCCTCCACCCTTGTGACGCTGTTGTTTTCCTTGGATAAATGACCGACAACCAGCTTGTTCGGAAGCCGTGCAAGCGAAGCGATTCCGACCACCGATTGCCGATTTGAAAGGTGGCCCTTCGGACCGGCGATTCTGCGCTTAATCGCCTCCGGATAGCTGCTCTCCCGAAGCATCCCCTCGTCGTGATTTGCCTCCCAGACAAGCAAATCGCAGCCCTCGATTCCCTCAAGAACCCCCTCATCCCAGCATCCAAGATCGTTCGCGTAGCTGATTGTTTTTCCGCGCGCCTCCATTCTGAAGCCGAACGTAGGCTCCATATCGTGGGAAACGTTGAACGCGGTCAAACGGAAACCGTTCAATTGCTGCATGCCTGCCGCAAGCGGCGTAAATTTGGCGCCAATCGCCTTGACTGCCGGCCCCAGCGGCGCCGGCCCGAAAACATGAATTGAATACTTCTTAAGAAGGCTGAACAGGCCGCCGATGTGGTCGGAATGGCAATGCGAAATTAGAATGTGCGATATCTCCTCCGGCCGCCTGTTAATCGCGGTCAGTCCTGCGGTTATTTTTTTCGGCGAAATTCCGCAATCGATCAGCAGAAGCTCCCGCCCGGTGTCAAGCGCGTGCGCGTTTCCGCTTGAACTGGAAGCGATGGACAAAAAACGAACCCGGCTTTGCACCGGCGGATTATACATCGCGGTTTGTAAAAAAAAACCCGGGGCCGAAGCCCCGGGTCTTTGAATTCAAACGTTTAACAGAATTAGTTGGGAATCGAGTTCCCGTTCATCCTGTAAAGCGCGTTGTGGAGGAACTTCCTCCGCTCGTCGGTCTGGCGAGTTTCCCAGTTGCCGGTGCCGACCCACACGCAGTTGTTCGGAGTCCAGCCGCTGTAAGTGTAACGGCTGATGCTTGCGTAACTGGTGTAGATGCTGTTCCAGTAAGGATACGCGCCCGGAGTCCAGGTGTAAGCGATCGGACCCCAGTTCAGGAATCCTGGCTGCTGATACAGCGAGTAGACGTAGATGTAGGCTAGGTAATTTGTGCTGGTGCCGCCCGGAGGAATTCCGTAGCAAAGCCCCGCCGGGCCGTCGCCAGCGCCGGTGCCGGCGCCGCTCGGCCAGTAGTACGGAGAGAGCCACGGAATGTAGGTGGGCGAGCCGTAGTTGTAGGAAGTCGTGAAGAGTGACGGATAGTAGAAGTAGCCGTACGGGTCGTTGATGCCCACGCACCGACGCATCACGTTTTGCTGATCCGTAGTCAGGCTGGAAGTGGCGCTGTACATGTAAGTGGTGAACAACATGAGGTTACGCCTCGGCGACGTGCCGCCGCTCATGTAGCCGATTATCTTGGTGGCTTCAGTGCTGTCAATCGGGAAGTTGCCGGTGTAGGGGCAAACCCAGATGACAACCGAATAGCCGTTCATCTGCGCAAGAGTCACGGCTGACGATGAAACAATCGTGCACTGCTTGCCCATTTGCGCCAGCAGGTCAGCCTGAATCGTGTTGCATTGCGTGGTCGCGCCGTCATTGACGATCAGGTAACCCGAAACGATCGTCAGGCTGTCCGTCCAGGTGTAGATGTCGAATCCGGGCAGCGGGCCGCCGGTGTCGGTCACCCTAACCGCCGGATCCATATTGGTTCCGCCGTCCGTCA
>JABRWB010000024.1 GCA_039961635.1 bacterium | reverse complement strand
GTCGGGCGACGAATGCCCTCCGGAAGTCCTGGGCGCGGAAAGCTCGGTTGTCACCACCTGGCGCAAGCTGGACATCGTTCATTACGCAATGGAAGCGCCGGGGGATGACCATGATCCACTCACAGATCCTCCCTTTGACCAATACTACCATTGCATTAATCGTGGAGACTGCAGAATTATTATTGAGTTTAATGAGGCTGGCGAACATTTCAGCATAGTCGGATTTTTGGATGACATTTATTTTGCAGCCAATATCACTGAGAGGCTTGGTAAGAGTCACAAGCACTTTCTCAATTATGATTTTGGTATTCCGCCAGATCCCGAACTTGGGCTTTGGGGTTACTCAAAAGCCAAAATGGACGCCGATGGCGAAGATTATGACACAACAACAGTCAAGGCATACATTTGGGGAATCGACGTAATCGGAGCATGGGATGGAACATCATTGGGCCTTTGGGCGGACGATCCCCCTCAAGGATTTTATGATGCTATTCCAATGGTCTTTATGGCTAGCCCTTACATCAAATATAGGGTTGATCGAGCAAACCAGCAGTACGAGCAATATCCGGAGGAATGGAACACATACCCCTACTCCCACCTCAAAACACTTTCGCACGAGCTGATGCATATTATGCGCCCCGATCTAGCGCACCGACCTGCTTGCCCTGAGGAGGAATCTGTCGAAAACGATGTTTTGCGTCCAGGACTTCCTCGTCATGATGTGCTAAGTGGAAATGATTGCCCGACGCTTTGCCCTGTGTGGCTCTCGTACGATTATTGCGGCAAGTGTAGGCAACCGATTTCCCCAAGGTTTCGTTAGGAGGAAAGAAAAATGACTAAAATTTCGGTTCTACTTTTGTTTTTGGCGTATCTTCAGTGCGCTTCGCCGAGCGTAGACGAAACAACGTTTCAGGTGTCAGGCGAGTTAAGTAAGCGCCTTTCTTCTGAGCCACATTCTCTTCGAAGCAGTGATCTAGCCATTGAATTAAAGCATGAATTCAGAGAGTTCGGGCGCTATCACTGCCATGTTTATTCGGTGTTCGAAGGAGCTTTGCATTTTCGAGAGCTTGTTGCAACGGACGAGGGATATTTGTATGTTATTCGAAATAGAAATCTAAACGATGATGAATTGTCGGCCACAATTAAGTATGTTATTGAGGGCGGAATTATTCCTGCTCGCTCCATCGGAGGGCCTGATAGAATGGTGGATAATATTCTTGTTTATATTAAAGTAAACGAATTAGTAATGCGAAAATCTTGGGCAGACTTGTATCCCCACGATATCGATAAGGAGGCATATTTGGGATTATTACTACAATTCGAGCAACTAGCCAACCAGCGATGGGATGCAGTTGAATCTTCTGTGCTTTCTGCAACAAGCGAAACTGCCCGAAACATTAGAATTGGCAAACAAGTATACGCAAGCGAATCCTAAAAGCGACATCGAGATCGTGGACTCGATGAGCCGGGTGTACTGCACGCTGCCCTCGCAGCAAGCGCTCGTCTGGTTCCCGCTGCCGTAGTATTATTTGAACTGCCGCAAGGCCAATTCCGGCTACTCCGCGCACTCAAGCCCCATTCCCCACATTCCGCGGACGTCGAGCCATCCGAATTCGGGCGCGTCCCGCGGCGCGGAGTCTATCGCGATAACCTTGCGCGCACGCGGCATGAATCCGTCCGCGCCGCGGTTTTTCTCGTCCGCGCAGACAAGCTCGATCACGACAGCCCCCCCTCCCTCGTACTCCGACAGCTCCGCGTAAAGCGCGTCGCGCGTCGGCGCGCCCGGCGGCCGGTAGTACCGCACCAGGTCGCCCGCCTCCCGCGCGTACGCGTCCATCAGCACCTGCGGCGCGGAGCGACCCTCAGGCATGCGCGCGCCGCTGCCCCGAAGCTGTATCCTGCACGGCCCGCCGGGAAAAACGAGCGGCACCGGGACTGACGCGAACCGCTCCAGCCGCGTCCCGTCGGGGAATACCAGCTCGAACGACGCGCCGATGATTTCTCCCGGCCACACCTTGCGCGTGATGCCTTCCTCGACTCCCGGCTGGCCCTCGAACGGCGCGAACGAATCGCCGGAGACCAGTCCGAATACCGGCCGGTCGATGCGCGCCGTATTCTCGCCGGAGTAAAGATCGCATTCGATGTCCATCCATTCCGGCACGAATTCGCCAAGCTCGTTCGCGGTGAGCCGCCACGCCAGCGAGGAGGCAACCGCGGCCGCGAGCCACGCCCAGTCGCCCGCGGAATACATCGCGTCGGACAGGATCATCGGCTCTCGCCGCCCGGGCAGCCCGACGGCGATCGTGAACGCGGCCGTTCCCTCGCCGGACTGGTCGGCGCAGCGCTCGAGCATCCAGCCGACCGCGGCCGGCAGGCTGTCGCGGAACGCGCGCGCGTCCTTCGCGATTTCCACATGCGATTCGTCGTACGTCCCCGCGTCGTGGACGCGCACCCCGACGCGCACGGGGCACCATTCTTCGTACGGGGCGAGCGTCCCAGCGCCGCCCATTGCGCGGTCCTCCAGAAGCGTTCCGGCGAGCGGCCCGGTTTTTATCAGGCTCCAGTTTTCGTCAAGCTGGGTGTGCGTCGTGTACACATGCGCGCGCGCGACCGGCAGCCGCGTCGAGCCGCGCCCGCCCGCGATTGAATGCCCGAACGCGATGAACCTGCCCGATTCGCCCACGTAGGTCAGCGTGCCGTTCAGGTAGATGTCCAGGTCGCCTCGAACGAGCGGAATCGAAATCATCGCGCCCGGCACGAACTGTGAATACGCCACGGGCGCGCCTATGGGATAGTACTTTTCCGAGAACGGCGGGGTTGTCTGAAGCGACGGGAAGCCATCCCCCCCCGGGCCGTACAGCGGCGTGAGAAGCGGCGCGGAATAATCCGCCGCCGCTCCGCGTTCGCGGCTTTCCAGCAGCCAGGCTTCGCCCGTCGCGGGATCGGACATGACCGGTCCGCCCGACGCGCGGACGAACCGCATAGCGCGCGGTTTCGGCGCGCGCGCGTACGCCGCGGCCGAGTCCGCGATCTCGATTTCGCGGTACTCGCGCCCGCCGTCCGAAATCGCCGGCGAAAGCTCGCCGGTTTCGATTTCCGCGCCGGAAATGTCCGGCGCATGCGGCGGGGCGAACGACGGCGCATCGAATAGCGACAAAAGTTCGTCCGCGGTGATTATCGTGACGTAGTTCTTCGCCGTCCACGCGGACGTGCTTTCGATCGCGCCGGCCAGCCTGCCGTCTAAATACACCGGCGCACCGGAGAATCCGGTCGAAATCCCCCTGCTTATTTCCAGCGGTCCGCCGCCCGCGAGCGCGACGATCCTGCGGTAATAGCCGCGCCCCGCGTGGCGCTTGCTGGCTACGGAGATAATTTCGATGTCGAAGCGCTCGATTTTGTCGGCATAGAACTGCGCCAGTGCGTACCCGCGCATCCCGGGGCGGATTTCGTCCGCGGACAGGAATTCCGGGCCGAGGTCCGCGGAGACGGCTGCCGTCGCGCCAATAAACGCGGCCGCGGCGAGCGATAATGCGAAAAATGCTGCGAGTTTTAGGAAAAAGTTCAAGGCTGCCGTCCCCGGACGAAAAAAAAGCGGGAAACGGGGATCGAACCCGCAACCCTCAGCTTGGGAAGCTGATGCTCTACCATTGAGCTATTCCCGCAGGCGGTGAAATTCTACCGCGCACAGGGGCGATGTCAAGCTTATCGGGCGGATTCGGGCTTGCACCATGTTGCGAGGACTGTCCGCCAACGCTTTTCGCGCCAGGCTTTATTTCCTGTCTTTCCAGGAAGTCTGCAATCCTCGGTGGAATGCTGCAATTTCGGGCATTCCCCCAAAATATGGAATCTGCTGCCAAGGGTATTGACAGGTATTGACAAGAGAGAGAGGGATAGGTATCATGTACGCGAGCTTTGCCCCAGAGGTACGCTTTATATGTGGCGAACAAGCAAATTTGTTGCTATGTTCTTTGTGCTTTTGGGCGCGGTTGGCTTTGTAATGACAGCGCAAGCACAGGATCCGTGCGATTGTTATCAACCCGAATTGGTTCAGGCCGGCACGATCGAGTTGCACTGCTTTCTTTGTCCAAACGTCGGAGAAGACCAAGCGTGCCTATACGTTGTAACAAGCTGGATTGTACAGCCGAAAAAGTACAATCCATACTACGCCGACACTCAGCATTGGGTATCGCAATGGAGAAGGGAAACATGTTATCTGACCGAAGACAATTGTTACTCTATCGGAGATCCGATTTGTCCTGAAATCTCCGATCATACGTTTTACACATCCTACTTCCCGTGCATAATTCCCTGTCCGTAGTTACGTTTTCCCGCATTCGGCTTTTTGGTATCCCAAAAGCCTTTTACTAGGAGCATTAGAGATGATTGCCAGGATTGTGGTTTTGGTTTTGACGATTGCTGTTACTGCCAATTTTGTTGCTTGCAACAAACAGGATGCGTCGCCTTCGGTTACGACCATTTCCGGGCATGCTGTCAGGATACCGTCAGGTTGGAACTTTAAAGACAAGCAGGAAATCCCATTGAATAGGCCTCCCGGAATTTCCGGTCCGTACGACAAAATCTATCCTTGCTCGGCCTCGCTTCAAACGAACCATTTTGCAGAACTATCGGTGGAAGAGCGGATGCTTGTCAACGGTTACGAATTGCTTGACAACGGTAAGTCATTCAAGCCGATGAAGGTGCGAAAGCCCGTTTGCAACTTGGCTGGATGGATTGCACATTTCTATTATTCGAAGGGCAGAATGCCGCAGTCCACCGAGGAGCTTTTTGAGCATTTGGATGAACTTGACGGGAAAGAAACGGATTTCATCGACCTGTACGAAAGCATCATCAGCCCGGTCACCGGCAAGCCGCTTGAATGGAATCATGCCGAATTCAGCCCCGGTAATGCATTCATTACGGTGATTAATGCCGACCCTGCTGCACTTGAAATTGCACAAGACGATTATTCGAAAATGATTGCGGAACAAGGCTCTTCGCCGCCGGAGGGCGTAAAACTGGCCTTTGATATTAACGCTCCGCGCGATAGGATTTTTGTTTACTCCAGAATATACGGCACTTCGGGTGTCGTGGACTATAGTATTGACACGTTTGAATGGCCGAAAAAGTAAGCTACTTGTAAGGGAAAGGCCGATGCTGATGCTCTACCATTGAGCTATTCCCGCAGACGGTGAAATTCTTCCGCGCACAGGGGCGATGTCAAGCGTCCCGGTGCTAAAATCCCCGCCGTGGAATTCACGATCGCGCCGATGCGGATGTCCGACCTGGACGAGGTTATGGTGATAGAGCGTTACAGCTTCCCGACGCCGTGGGAGCGCTCCGCGTACGAATACGACGTGAGAAGCAACCAGCATGCGCGGTTCTACACCGCGCGGGACGCCGCGGGCGCGCTGGCCGGCTACATCGGAAGCTGGTTCATAATCGACGAATGCCACGTGGGAACGATCGCGACCGCGCGCGAGTTCAGGCGTCGCGGCGTCGCGCGCGCGCTTTTGTCGCACACCGCCGCGCAGGGGCTGACCGAGGGGATGAAGTACGTGATCCTCGAAGTGCGGGAGACGAACGCGGCGGCGATTTCGCTTTACGAAGGGCTGGGATTCCGCATCGTCGGCAGGCGCAAGGGGTATTACAAGGACACGGGCGAGGACGCGCACCTCATGTACACCGACGATTTGAACAGGCTGCTTGGCGCGCATCCGGCCGCAAGCTCGCCGCCGGTTCAATGACTTGCGCCGCAAAGACGGCTTCTAGCGCGCGCCGCGTGATTTGTCAAACTCCGAAGACGCGAAGAAAACCTGTTTATAAGAGCACTCGCGATGCGCGGTCCGAAATTAAGTCGCGGGAAGGCTTGCGGTAAGCTCGTCGAAAAACTCGTCTTCCTCCGCCTCGCGGAATTCCTGCGGCTGCGCGTCGTTGTTAAGACGCGAATCCACCCATGTATTGCGGCCGACCGGCCTGCACGTCCCGCGCTTGCTTTCGCGGAAGAACTGCACCAGCTCCAAAGGCGCGCCGGATTTGAATTCCTCTTCGATTTTTTCGAGCGCCTCCGCAAGCGAATTTCCGTTGCGGTACAGCAAATGGAAGCACCGGCGCAGGTTCGCCCTGTCTTCCTTCGAATATCCGTTGCGCATTATTCCCACCGCGTTGATGTTGACGATCTTGGCGGGCGCCTGGCCGAACGCCATCATGAAAGGCGGCACGTCCTGCATGAGGCCGCTCGTTCCGCCGACCATCGCGTACTTGCCGACTCTCACGAACTGGTGCGCCACCGCCTTTCCGCCTATGACCGAGCCCTCGCCGATCTGGCAATGGCCGCCCAGCGTCGCGAGATTCGCCATTATCACGCGGTCGCCGATCTGGCAGTCGTGCGCGATGTGTACGCTTGTCATAAGCATCGCGTTCGAGCCGACGCGCGTCACGCTGCCTTCGGTCGAGCCGCGGTTTATCGTCACGAATTCCCGTATAAGCGTGCCGTCTCCGATCTCGCAGAACGTGGGCTGGCCCTTGTACTTGAGATCCTGCGGATCGGTGCCGATGACCGCGTGGCTGTATATGCGGCACCCATTGCCTATCGTCGTGTTCTCCTGGATCACCACGTGGCTGTCTATCTTCGTCTCGGCTCCGATGGAGCAGCCGCGGCCGATGACGGAGTAGGCGCCGACCTCGACGCCCGGGGCGATCTCCGCTTCCGGATGCACAATTGCAGTTCTATGAATCAGCATTTCAAATCACCTTCTCCGCAAAACGCGGATAAATTATCCCCCCCGTATGGACTTAATCTCGTCCTCGAGGGCTCTGACCTTGCGCTTCAGCGCTTCGAGCTCGGTCAGGTGCTCGGGCAGCCTTGCCAGCGCCGCGAGGCTTCGCATCGCCTGCTGGTGGGGCCGCGCCGGGTAGCCCGACACCTTGGCCTCGTTGTCCAGGTCGCCTATGACGCCCGCCTGCGCGCCGATGACGGCCTGGTCTCCGATGTTCGCGTGGCCTGTTATCCCCGCCTGACCTCCGATCACGCACCAGCGGCCTATTCTGGTTCCGCCGCTGATGCCCGCCTGCGCGGCGACCAGCGTGCGGCGACCGATCCTCACCCCGTGCGCGATCTGGATGAGGTTGTCCAGCTTCGCGCCTTCCTCGACGACGGTGTCGTCTATCGCGGCGCGGTCTATCGCGCAGTTCGCTCCGATCTCGACGTCGTCCTCGATCACGACCCGCCCCGTCTGCGGAAACTTGGTGTGCCCGCCGCGGTGCGAAACGAAGCCGAATCCGTCGCTTCCGACGGCGGTTCCGGAATGAATGAAAACGCGGTTGCCGATCACGGACTCCGGATAAATCGAAACGAATGGGAATATGCGGCAGTTCTCGCCCAACGAAGCGTTCTTTCCGACCCATACGAACGGATACAGGATCGTGCCCGCTCCGATCTTCGCTCCTTCCTCGACGCGCGAAAACGCGCCGACCTCCGCGCTTTGGTGCACCTGCGCGCCGCCGGATACGCTGGCCTGCGGATGAATTCCTATCGGGCTGCGCCACTCCCCCCCCGTGAACGGCCACGGGGAAGAGTCGGTCAAATCGGCCTTGGGCGGAAGCGCGACGCTGTCGGGCGCGAGGAACGCTACCTGCGCCCAGGCGAACGCGAGGCGAGGATTGGAATGCAGGATCGCGTCGGGGAAATAGTGCGCGACCTCGGGAGGCATGATCGCCGCGCCCAGCATAATTTGATTTAAAAGCTCGATCTGCTTCGCGTCCTCCAGAAACGCGAGTTTTTCCGGATGGGGGAATTCGAGCGAGCACGTGCCCGTGAGCTCCTTTTCCGGATTGCCGGATGCCTCTCCGCCGAGGAAGTGCGCGAGCCTTCCGAGCTTCCAGGTTCTCACAGCGTCACCCCCAGCCCCATCCAGACCTTGCCCTCGCCGTCGGCGATCGCGCTGATCGAAAAATCGTCGGTCATCCGGTAGGTCGCGCGGTACTCGCTGTCCGCGTCGTATTCGCCGCCTGGATAGTTTTCGACTGAAAATTGCAGGTTGGTGCCCAGCCACAGCCCGCCGCGGATTTTGACGACCTCGCGGTCGAAATCCCATCCCGCGCCGAGGAACATGCCGGGCAGCGGATTGAATCCGAGCCCCGCCTCCGGCTCCGCGTTCACTCCGCCGGGGAAGAACCGCAGGTTGACGTACGCCTCCGTGTATGACGGCCCCTTGATGCCCAGTCTGCCCTCGATGCGCGGATTGTTCTCGTCGCGGTTGAAATCAACGCGGCCTTCGACGCTCGTGCGGTAGCGGGGGGACTCGACGATCATGGACACCCAAAGCTCGTTGCTTCGGATTTCAAGCGAAACTTCCACGTCCGCGGCGTAAATCGCGAGCGTCCGCGACGCCGCGACCTTTTCGGCGATTAGCCGTTCGGCCTCGTGTCTGTATTTTTCTACAAGCTCGACCGGCATTCCGTCAAGCTCCGCCGCAGCGACAAGCGCGATCTCGCGCAGCGCGTCCATTGAAATATTCAAGAGCGTGCTGCTCCGCGTGCGTAGGACGTGCCGCCTCAAGACGGGAACCCCGGCCGCGGGCTCGATGTAAACGGTGACGCGCGCCTCCGGCGCCAGTACGATCTCGCTGCGCTGCCTGAAATGCAAAAGGTCGGGGATTCGCTCGAACTCGCCGCGTATCGCGTTGTCGAAAAGCGAAGTGACCCAAGAGCGGTCCGCGATCGGCATCCCCTGGAACCGCCGCCTCAGCGCGGATACCAGCGCCGCTTC
The DNA here is from genome assembly GCA_039961635.1 of bacterium. Taxonomy (NCBI): domain Bacteria; species bacterium. Next base: position 3,709 of record JABRWB010000024.1, on the reverse strand, counting down.
CGATTCTTCGAGCATCATTTCCGGCAGCTCCCCCCCGGAGGGGGTTTTTATTTCGACCAGTACGTCGACCACTTGCTCCCCGCTTACGGCGAGAACGATGTCCACGGCCGTCGCTTCTCCGGGAGTTATCACAAGGCTTTCAACGCGGAAGCCGCGCTTGTCGAGAGTTATGTTTATTACGCGGGTCAGCGTTTCGGTAATCGCCGCGATGTCGCTTTCGACGACGGCAAGGTCGCCCTCAAGCTGCACAATTAGCGCCAGCTCGGTCACTTCGCGGATCGCGTCGCGCAGGTCGTCCGCGATTTCGGGGCGGATGTCGCCCTCCGAGAAGGAAACGGAAAGCGAGACGGACTCAATCCTGCGCATATCGCCCTCCGCGTTCTTCGGTTCTTCCTGCGCGCGCGCGTCGCGCGTCCCGCAAAGGACCGCCGCAATGAAAATGAACGCGCAGATTCGCCACATCGCCGCTCCTAGAACATCTCTCCTATTCCGAAGTGAAGCAGCTCGGCGTTCTCGCCGCCGATCTGCCAGCCGTAGTCGAGACGGATCGCGCCGAAGCCGAGCTGGGGAAGTTGGAAGTGAATCCCCACGCCCGCGCTGCGCTCGCCGTCCATGTCGTCGAAGCTTTCGCCCGCCCAGCCCATATCGCTGAACAGCGCGAGCACGAACTGCTCGTCCTTGTCTATGGCGTAGCGAAGCTCGGTGTTGAACAAAACGCTCTTTGAGCCGGTGATAGCGTCCTCTTCGAGGCCGCGGATGCTGTACGCGCCGCCCATGCGGAATTCCTCGTAAAGAGGGAGCTGGCCGTCGGCGAATCCGATGCGCTCGCGCACGCCGATCGTGTGGCGCTTGTCGTCGCCGATCGGGAAGAACCGGCGGTACTCCTGGATGTACTTGCGGAAGTCGAAATCGCCGCCGAATCCCGCGATCTCCGCGGAAAGCGCAAGATAGTCGCCGTCCTTGGTGGAGAACTTGTTGTCGCGCGTATCGTAGTATCCCGCAACGGTTACGCTGCGCGTCTGGCCTTCCTGCATCAGCCGCGAACGGCGGACGTCGGAATAGCCGGAAAACGGATCGCCCTTGATCACGTCGAACGCGTTTTCCGTGACGCTGAACGACAGGCTTCCCGACAGCTTTTCGGTGAACCGTTTGCCTATACCGACGCTCCCCCCCCATGTGTCAAGCTTCAGCTCGCTTTCCTTGACGGAGCCGGGGTTGCGCTGCTGGCGTGTGTGCAGGCTGAAGACGCGCGCGGAGAAGCTGATGTCGCGGCTTTGAACGTTGGGATCCTGGTACTCCACCTGGAAGCCGGGGTCGTCCTGCGAAAAAATCACGGTCGAAGAAACGTTCTTCGCCTCGCCGAAGAGGTTGTTTTCCTTGTAACTGATCGTGCCCTGCAGTCCGGAGACCGTGCTGTATCCCGCGCCGAATCCGAACTGCCCCGTGTTCGCCTCGGTGACTTCGAACTTCATTTTGATATAGCCCGGCTTGATGGACGGCTCCCAGTCGGGGCGCACCTGCTCGAACAGCCCCGTGTTGGTGAGCCGGCGGAAGTCTTCGGTGACCGCGTCCCTGGTCAGCGGCTCGCCGACCTTGACGGCCCTTATCTCCCGGCGGATGATTCGCTCCTTGGTCCTCTTGAATCCGGAAACAAGGATTTCGTCCACGTATCCTTCGCCCAAGTCCACTGTGACGATGCCCTCTTCCTCGCCTTCCAGTCCCACGTTGAAATCGCGCACCCATGCGGCGATGTAGCCCTTGTCCTGGTAATGGTCGAGGATTACGCTGACCAGCACCCATTCGAGAGTGCGCATGCTGATGACCTGGCCGGGCACCAGCGGCGGATTTCCGCCCCAGCGCTCGTCGTCCGCGGGCGCGGCCGGCGCTTCCGGCAGTTCCACGGCGCTCTCCGCGGTTTCCGCAGGTGCGGCTTCCTCATCGCCGGGCTCGCCCGTTTCCTCCGCGGATTCATCCGGAGCAATTTCCGCGCCGCTTGGCTTTTCCTTTTTCGCTTCGGATTTTTTCAACGGGCGGCTCGAAATTCCGTCGATCACCGCCTGCAGTTCCGCCGCGGTGAAAAGCGTGTTTCCAGTGAACCGGATTTCGCGGAAGAGCGGCCATTCCTCGACCTCGATCACCAAAACCGCGCCGTCCTCGTATCCCTCGTACGACAGGATCGGCCGGCTGCGGAACCAGCCGGTCTTTTCGAGTATGTCCGCGTTGCGCTCGAGCACGGTGAGCGCGTTGGTGCCGATGAAGTCGCCCGCCTTGATCGTCAGCAGGTCGATTATCGTGGTCGCGGGGATGTTTTTTTCGCCCTCGACCTCTATGTACTTGATCACGATGCCCTGGCTCTGCGCGCGGCCCGCGGGCGCCGAAAGCATCAGCGTCCCGATGGCAACCGCAAATGCCGCCAATAAGCTTTTTGTCCCCAAACGATTTACCTTCCTTGCCTGGCTTAAAACCGGGGGAGTTTAACAACAAACGAATGCATGGTCATTCAATCGAAGTGGCTGTCCAGCGCGGACACGAGAGCCAGCGGATCCAGCTTCGGGCGCTCGGCGGGCGCGGCTTCGGAAGCCGGCACCGCGGGCGCGCTTTCCGCGGGCGGCGCGGAGGATGCGGGAGAGGGCGCCTCCGGAGTGGAAGCCGCCGCCGCCGGTGTGCTTCCCCTTTCCGGATTGCGCCTCTCGATTCCGCGTCCCCTGGTAATGCCGCCCCTCCTCCCCTCAGAGGGCTCGAAAGCGCCTGCGGCTTCCCCGCCCGGCGGAGGAACCTCGGCGCGGGCTATTTCAATCGGCGCGGTCAGCGCGGCCGCGGATTCCTCCGACCCCGAATCCGCGGGCGCGGGAATCGCCGCGCCGGTTTCGAATGCGATGGGCGCGGGCGCGGCAGTGAACTGCGGCCCGCCCGAAAGAATTTTCCACTGGATCGCCAGGCCGAACGCGACGAGCAACAGCAGCGTCGCGAACGCGTACTTGAACGCGAGCTTGGCCGGCACGACCGCGATCTGCGCCGGCGATACGCTTTTCACCCGGCCGAGACCCAGCGCGTTCTCAATTTCAGCGCGCAAAAGCAGGAGCTTGCCCGAAAGCGCGTCGCGGTCGCCCGCGGCGCTGTCTTCCTCGGCCATCTCCAGCCACAGCTTCAGTTTTTCGATCAACGGATCGTTCTTCATCACGCTCATGATGCAACCAGCCTTTCCCCGCGGAACGCGGGGCTGTCCGCATGCGCCCCTCCCACGAAGCGCTTGCGAATCCCCGGTGCCGGCGGGAGACAGCCAGGCAAAGGAAGGTGGGAGGTATCTCGATTTTTCCCCACAACCTCCCGCCGGCCGGGAACCCGATTAAAGGAACATGGAGCCGGGCAAAAGCCAGTCTCCGGTTAAAGATCGTGGATTCGCGCGAAAAAGTAAGCGCGCGGACGCGGCGCGGGGGAAAAATCGCCGGGGCGCGGAATCCCCCGCAACCGCGGGCGCGACGCGGGGAGCGGCGAAGGGCGCGTTCCGGCCCCGCGGAACCTGCGCGCAACCTGCGCGCAACCTGCGCGCAACCTGCGCGTTCGCGCGCGACGCGCCGGAAATCGAGGGAGTTGAGCGTTGAGAGTTAAAACCGGGAAGCGCGGCCTTGAGGCCGCGGATTTGCGCGGATTCGCGCGGATAAAAGGTGCGCGCCTTGATACAGCGGATCGCGCGGAGTCAAGGAGCGCG